>JADFQH010000339.1 GCA_022561895.1 Methanobacteriota archaeon
CTGCTTCCTCGACCAGTCCTTCGAGATCGTCGTTGCCTTCGAGCTTCTCTTGGCGCTCGCGGTACTCCTCGCGTTTGGCCTCGATCTTCTCGATGAGTTCGCGCTCGTCCTCCGTCGAGAGCACTTCGGTCTGTTGTTTGAACTCGAGCTGTTCGACCTCCTCTTCGAGCTCCTCCAAGCCCTTCCCGTCGTCGAGTTCGAGATCCGACTTGCGGCCCTCGACCTCGTCGAACAGCTTGTTCGCCTCGGCGTTGAGTTCGTTTCGGTTCGATTTGTGCTCTTGGACCCGCTCATTCAGCTCGTCGCGTTGCTCCCTGTGATCTTGGGCCTCGTCTACCTTCTCGCGGGTCGCCGCGTTGAGTTCGTCGCGCTTTCCGGCGCGCTTCGAGGCCATCTGATTGAGATCGTTTCGCCGATCCCGGAGCTTTCCGGCGAGTTTGATGAGCTGTCCTTTCGAGTCGCTTTCGAGGTCGGAGTCGCTGACCTCGATGTTCTTGCTTTCGTCTACCATGCGTAGTTGATCCGTTGCCATCCCTCCACCGAAACTCGGCAGTGTCCACTCGTCATCGCAACCAACGCTATATAATGATGCCCTCTCATTTTTTCGAGCGATACTGCCGCCACGCCGGTGGCGTTCTGGTATCCATTAGTACATGGACTATCAATTTAACTGTTGCGGTCACGAAACCCTGTAAAACGCTACCAAGACACCCAGGATCGAGGGTTTCGCCTCCCGTGTCAAGCACTTTCAGTTTCACTCCGCACACGGCTCGGATTGAAGTCTATTGGACAGTAATCCAACAGTATGCTCGAACGACTCTCCGCTTCGTGTGAATCCTGTGATCGTCCGTTGAACGACGAAAAGCAGGTGATCACGTTCGAACGGAACGGCTGTATTCGTCACGTGTACGAGTGTTCTTGTCGGGCGGTGACGATCACGGTTTCGCGCGATTAACCGAAGCCAAAGGTTTTCGGGTCCGGTTCCCCGAGTTCATGGACGATCGCTTCGTGTATTTCGTCCACCGGCGGCGTCTCCCGCGTCGGATCGATCGGGTGGTCGGCAAGCCACCGATAGCGAATGATTCCATCCGTATCAACGAGGAAACACGACCGGTGAGCGCGCTTTACGAGTTTGAACACCCGGTAGACCACGTCGTAGGCGTCGGCGATCACGAGATCGGTGTCGGCGTACAACGGAAACGAGAGGCTCAGATGGTCGATGAACCGCCGATGCGTCGAGACGCGGGATTTGCTGACGCCGACGATCCGCACAGTTTCACCGGTCGTAAACCAGTCGTAGTCCCGGAACGAACACCACTCCTCGATACAGTCGGGCGTGAAGTCGTTGGTGTAGAACACAAGCAACACCGGGCGCTCCGCATACAGCGTCGAGAGGCTGGCCTCGGAGACCGTGCCATCGGGATCGACGAGCGGGGCCGTCACGTCCGGCGCACGCGACCCCACGGACAGCCCCGGCGAATCAGTCATATATGTTATTAGATAGTATCAGTAATAAACTCTCCGCGACTGATCGAAGCTCCTATCTCCCCGCGCTTGCTCCCTCCTGCATGCGCGTTGGAGCACACGTTTCGATCGCCGGCGGCGTCGAGAACGCCGTTTCCCGCCAGCTCGATGTCGGTGGCAACTGCGGACAGATTTTTACCACATCGCCACAGGTCGGGGCCCATCCCGAAATCACGGACGAGCAGGCAACGCGGTTTCGCGAGGAAAGCGGGCAGGATCTCGATGGACCGTGGGTGATCCATTCGTCGTACCTCGTGAATCTCTGTACGCCCAAAGAGGACTTACGCGAGAAATCGATCGCGAGCATGCAGGCAGAACTCGACGCCGCAAGCCAGTTAGATGTCGAGTTCGTCAACGTCCATCTCGGGGCACACACCGGCGCGGGCGTCGAGGGCGGGCTCGAAAACGCCGCAGGCGCGCTCGACGAACTCGATATACCTACTGAAGTAACGATTCTCGTCGAGAGCGATGCGGGGAGCGGGACAAAGCTCGGCGGCGAGTTCGAACATCTCGCACGTGTGCTCGAACTGAGTGAGCAGGGACTCGACATCTGTGTCGACACCGCTCACGCCTTCGCCGCGGGATACGATCTCTCGACGGCCGAAGGAGTCGAGAACACCGTAGAAGAGTTCGACGACGTGGTCGGGTTGGAACACCTTCGGTGTCTCCACCTCAACGACTCGAAACACGCCTGCGGGACGAACAAGGACGAACACGCACATATCGGCGAAGGGCTGATCGGCGAGGAGGGGATGGAGACGATCATCAACCATCCCGATCTTGCGGAGGTTCCGCTAGTTCTGGAAACGCCTACGGAGGATGGGAAAAGCTACGAATGGAACATCGATCGGGTCCGGGAGATACGCCGGGGCGCGTAAGCGGATGCGCCGGTTCGACGCGGAGTACCTCGAAACCACCCGACGGGGGATGTGGGAGGAGATAGGAAAACTGGCAGATCTCGAACTGGGAAGTAGAGAACGGATCGTGGACGTGGGCTGTGGCACGGGCGAACTCACGTGTGTGCTCGCGCGCGAAAGCCCCGCCGAAGTAGTTGGAATCGACGCCGATCCTTCTCTGCTCGCCGTCGCCCGCGGGCACGTCCCGGTTCTCGCCGGCGACGCAACGCGCCTCCCGCTCCGAACGGACGCGGTCGACCTCGTAACCTGTCAAGCTTTGCTGATCAACCTGCCCGAACCCCATCGGGTAATCGAGGAGTTTTCGCGCGTCTCTTCCGAGTTGGTCTGTGCGATCGAACCCGACAACGGCGAGGTGACGGTCGAATCGACAGTCGAAAGCGAGCAGGTTCTCGAACGCCGTGCGCGAGAGCGGTACATCGAGGGCACAGAGACGGACGTGACCCTCGGGGCGGGGAGTAAACAGCTGTTCGAGGACGCGGGACTGTCGGACGTGCGGACCAGGCAG
>JADFQH010000040.1:0-3263 GCA_022561895.1 Methanobacteriota archaeon
TCGGTCAGCAACCGCTCTAGTTCTTCTTCACTCAGATGGCGCAGAAGTTCCTTCTCCCGACCAACCATGCTTGGTTCGATGGACTCTAGTTGCACAAAAACTTCCCTGACGTAGCCTGTTGCACGGTTTCGAAATTAGCTCAGAAGCATCACAGACCAGTCACTAGCGTTAGAAATAGTCACTTTAACTAGACTAGAAGTCGGATCAAGAGTATGCATACTACCCGATCCGACACGAGTGAGAACACAACCACCTCGCATAAGAGTGCTGTTCGTGAGTTCCTCAGCGAACATGGTGAAGTCGCTTCCAAACATGCTCTCCGCGCCGGCACCGACGTGCCGGCGTGGTATATCGATCAAATCGCTGCCAAAGACACTTTCTACACCTCTGCCGGTTGCAAACGCATTGGGCACGCGCGATTCGGCGACCGCCACCGTGGGTTTCGGGAGATCCGCTTGCCGAGAGAGTCGGGTGATCGTGTCGTGAAGCGCCGGGTACTCGTCCTCGCTGACCTCGCGTGCGCCCATGCTTCGCAGCGCGAGCGTATCGCTGAAGAAGTACTGCACCAGCGAGAACCCGCCGAGAATGAAGAGCGCGAACACCGGACCACCGCCGAGGATCTCGACGATGGCGACGGCGAACACGAGATGCACTACGAACAGCAAAAACCCAGTGAGAGCCATCCGACCGCGCAGCCCCCAATACAGTCGTCCAGTCCATTTTACTGACCCTTCTCGCCGGTCGAGGCGTCCTCGATCGCGCGTTGGTATTGATCGGGTGAGAGCGGAAGCTCGGTTCCACACCACTCACAGAACGACAGCTCCGCGTCGAGCTCCCGATAACACGACGGACAGCGTTCGGCCTCGGTGACCTGCGACTGGAGGTTGCGGTGATACGCCACCATGTAGGCGTCGATGACGCTCAACACGCTCACGAGAACGATCGGAGCAATGCTCCAGAACGACGCCTGTCCGGCGGACTCGGGGCCGAACAAAAACGTCGAGAGGGCGAGCAGACCGAACCAGCCGAACGCGCGTGCCCATCGGCGGAGATAGACGTGACCAAGCCCGATGACGAGAACTGTCAGTCCGGCCGCGAGCCACGGACGCTTGGGCGCTACGTTACGGTCCATACACTGACTAAGTAGTCAGTCAGTACTAAGAGTTACGGCTCGGCACCCTCACTGACGCAGTGGACGACGGTTTCGACCGGATCGTATTCGAAAACACCACCCCTAGCAAGCTTCGGAAGATGGGCATGGTGAAGGTCGATCTCGATAAGTCGACGTTGATCGTCCGCTGAGCTCGTTTCTCTCGTTTTTTCCTCAGACACCTGTATCGCTATCGCCAGCTCCTCGACGTTGATCGTGGTGTTCGCCGTGTTCCAGTAGTAATCCAGCACGTATTGACGCCGAGGATGATCGCGGATGGCTAACGTTTCCGATGACCGGCCCGTCTCTTCGCTGTGATCTACCGCCATCTCATTCTGGCTCATATACTGACTAATTGGTTAGTAGGTACTAAACGTTGTACGTTAGTTGAGCGTGGTTCATTCAGGGTTTGTCTGTAATACTGCATCTACGTAGTCGTCGGCAGTCCGTCGGGCTGTTACGAGCGCGTTTGGGTCGTCCAGTACAACCGCGCGGGTCCGAGCACCGTGAACGATCGTCATCAGGGATTGCGCGGCGTGCTCGGCGTCAACGTCGCTGAACACACCCTCTTCGATCCCGTGGCTGATCACCGTTCTGAGCAGATATCGGAGATACTCGTCGTTCTGCTGGAGCTGCTCCCTGAACGTGATTTTATACGGCGCTTGACTCTGCATCTCTAGCAACGCTACTAGCAGATTCCGGTGGTCCGCAGGATCGGTGAGTAGCTTATCGAGAAGCAGATCCAGTCGCTGCTGCGGATCGACCGTTTCGACTTCATGGACCGTGTCGATAAACTGATCGAGGAGGTAGTCCAAGAACGCGACCAGCAAGTCATCCTTCGTCTCGTAGTAGTAATGGACGGCAGCCGTCGACTTGCCGTACTCCTCGGCAATTCGCTTGATCGTTAGATCAGCGTACCCGTGTTCTCGGAGCGCACAATAGGTAGCAAGCATTATCTCCTCGTTCGAGTCCGAGCGAGCGTACTCTCCCGGCGAATCTTCCATTGCATGGATGATCCGGCACGTATCAATAACAGCGTTGCCCATTGCACCCGATCGGAGGATTGATACTGACTGACTAATTAGTAACCAGTAGATCCACCGCTGACTATGAGTGAAACAGGGGGTCTGGGCGAAACGATCGGTGAATGGAACGAGAACAGCCGTCTCTGTCTCTGGGGTGGTGTGATTTCGGCGATCATCTCGTGGCTTCTCATCCCGTTGTTCGGTCTCGTTGCCGTGTTCTGTGGGTACAAACTGTACGATGACGGAGGACGAACCGCTGCTGCTGCGCTGATCGCGGGCGTTGGCGCGATCGGGTTTCTCACATGGGTCGTGTTTCTCGTAACGTTTATCTGATCTACTGTGCTCCGCTAATCGTTACACGACCTGATTTTTCAGCTCCGCTTCACCCTTATCCACTCGCTCGACGTTTTCCGCGACGATATCCGCGAGCCGGGTGTAGTATTCGGGCGTGTGACCCGCGTTGTGTGGCGTGATCTGGACGTTTTCGAAGTCCCACAGCGGGTGGGTCTCGGGAAGTGGCTCGGGATCGGTCACGTCGAGGGCGGCTCCCCGAAGTTTGTTGCGCCGAAGCGCAGAAACGAGCGCGTCGGTCTCGACTACCGGTCCGCGGGCGATATTCACCAGCAAGGCGTCCTCGGGGAGGGTGACGAACTCCTCTTCACCGATCAGCCCTCGAGTGGTGTCGGTCAGGGGACAGGCCAGCACGAGGACATCAGAACGGGAAAGTGCGTCGTGGAGCTCCTCCTCGTCGAACCCGACTACCTCGTCCGTGGGCCCGCCCTTCTCGGGGGTGTAGCGCACGCCGATCGTTTCGACGCCAAAGCCCTCCAATCGAGCGACGATCGCCTCGCCGATCGCGCCGAGTCCTACCACCGTCACAGTCGACCCCATGAATTCGCCGGTCTGGTAGTGACGCCACTCGTGGTTTTTCTGACGAGTGCGCCCCTCGAAAAACTCCCGATGGAACGCGAGGATCGAGCCGATCACCTGCTCTGCGATGTTCGGGCCATGAACCCCGGCGGCGTTCGTCACCCGCACGCCCGCCTCCTCGAGGGAGTCCATCGGGAGATGTCCGGTTCCCGCATAGG
>JADFQH010000040.1:3273-10623 GCA_022561895.1 Methanobacteriota archaeon
TTTTGCCTGCGAGAGCAGCTCCTCATCGATCCCCATCCCGACGGCGACGCGCGCCTCGCCGATCAGCTCGCGCTCCTCTCCGGGTGTGGTCGCGACCTGCACCTCGTGGTCGGGCAGGCGTGCTCGGATCTCGTTTGCGAGATCGGAAACGGGCATTCCGTGGGTTCCACGTCGAAGGACCAGAATGGGTTCGCTCGACATACCCGAACACTCTCTTCGTGTGCCTTAATCTTCTACGATCGGTTCGCCGTCAATGAAGACCCGCTCGGGGCTCGTACTGATCTCGAAGGGCTCGCCGTCCCAGACCACGAGATCCGCGTCAGTTCCCTTCTCGAGAGTGCCGACTCGATCCCTGATCCCGAGGATTTCTGCCGGGTTTCTCGTCACGGTCGCGAGCGCCGCTTCTTTCGAGAGTCCCTCGCGGATCGCAAGCCCCACACAGACGTCGAGGTGTTTCTGGGGCAAGACGGGCGCGTCGGTCTGGATCGCGACCTGTACGCCCGCCTCATGAAGGATTCCGGGCGTCTCGAAGGTGATGTTCGAGAGTTCGTACTTCGCGCCGCTGTAGAGGCTCGGCCCGACGACGGCGGGAACACTACGAGTTGCGAACTCCTCGGCGATGAGATGGCCTTCGGTCGCGTGCTCGATCGAGAGATCCTCGATTTCGAACTCCGCCGCGATCCGAAAGACCGTCATAATATCGTCCGCGCGGTGTGCGTGGACTCGAAGCGGGAGGTCGCCCTCAATAACCCTCGAAAGGTTCTGCATCCCGAGATCGCGCTCGAACGGCTCGTCGTTTCCCTGACTCGCGTCGCGCCGTTCGATGTAATCCTCGGCGCTCATCAGCGCTTGTCTGAGCGTGGCTGCAACGCCCGGACGGGTGGTCGGCGCGCGGTCGCGTTCCTTTCCGTGAATCCTCTTTGGATTCTCGCCGAAGGCGGCTTTCATGCCATCCTCTCTGATCTGCATCCCGTCGGCGGTCTCTCCATAGGTTTTCATCGAGCAGATGATTCCCCCGATGACGTTCGCGCTGCCCATGCGCGCGCTGACGGTTGTCACGCCGCCACGACAGGCGTGGGCCAGCTCCTCATCGCGTGGGTGAAACCCATCGAGAACGTTGACCTCCGGCGTGACGGGATCGGAAACTTCGTTGATATCCGAGTCCTCGGGTTCACCCCACTCATTGACTCCGGCGTGGCTGTGGGCGTCGACGAGGCCGGGCGTCACCGGCTTGCCCTCTGCGTCGATCTCCCGTGCCTCGTCGGGGATCTCGACATCGCGTCCGACGGCCGCGATTCCGCCGTTTTCTACGAGAACCGTCCCACCCTCGACCGTTCCCTCCTCGGTGGCCGTCCGAACGTCGCCGTTGACGATTGCGTACATGGAACACCCTTCTTCGAACCTCGCATTAGTATTTCGGTTCGAAATATGGTTCGTTGCACGGCGGCTTCAGGACGTTTAAGAGCGTTCGAGAGACGTTCGATGTATGGAGCGCGTTGACGTTGCGATAGTTGGCGGCGGTCCCGGCGGGATGTCGGCCGCCGAGGAGGCCGCAAAACGGGATGTGACGGCCCTCGTCGTCGAGAAGGGCGTTCCGCGGGCGGATCGCGAAGCACTGGGACCCGATTCGACGGACGCCGCCGGAATGCTCGATTACTGGGTCGATCTCATGGGGATCCCGTTCGAGGAGATTCCCGACGAGATCGTTCTGCAGGAACTCGACGGCACGGAGTTCATCGGCCCTACCGAACGCTGTACGATGTACTCGACAGGGATTTCGTCCTCGTACTCGAACTTTGGATTTACCTTCGACCGACCGAAAATGGACGACTGGCTGCGCGAGCGCGCGGAGGACGCTGGCGCGGAGTACCGCGTCGGAACACCCGTAAAGAAGGTCGAAACCGACCTCTCGTCGGGTCATACCCACCATCTTAGACTCGGCGATGGCAGCGAGATCGAAGCCAGCTCGTTAATTCTCGCCGATGGCCCACAGCGCACCATCACGATCCCGGTTCTCGATCAGTTTCTTCCTACTGGATCGATGGCCGACCGCTTGGGAACCCACGCGAACCACATCGCCTATCAGGAACACCGTCGGTTCCCCGAGGAGGTCTTCGAGGACGATCTCCTCAAATTCTGGTGGGGACATATTCCGGGACGAACGGCCTACCCGTGGGTGTTTCCGAACGACGGTACGGTTGCGCGCGTCGGGCTAACGATGCCCATCGGGATGGATATAGAAGGGATCGCGAACCCCGAGGAGTACCCACTGCTCGATCCCGATGACGACCAGCTCCCGTCGGGTTCGGTCTATCTCCGGCGACTGCTCGAAGCCGAGTACGGCGACCGCTACGATATCGAGGAGGAGTTTCCACTCGTCGAAGATCGTGGAAAGCGCGGCGGCACCGAGGCCTACTCGATCTCCTCGACCCGGCCGATCGAGTCGCCGACTCGCGCAGGTATCGCCATCGTCGGCGGGGCGATGGGCACCACGTCGGCGTTTCACGAGGGTGGCTACCACGTCGCCGTGCGCTCGGGGAAGATCGCGGGCCGACTCGCCGCCATTGGCGATCTCGAGAGCTACAACGACACGTGGAAGGGACGGATCGGCGGGGAGATCCTGCGAAACGTCTCGATGGCCGAGATGGTCAAGGAGTACACGCCCGGGGACTGGGATCGAACGTTCGATATCGCCGACCGAATGCTCGCAACGGAGGGAGAGCTCCCGATGTTCAGACGAAAGTTCAGTGCTGGCTTGGGTGCGACTCGACTCCTCTTTCAGTACCGAAAGGCCCGGTTTGAATTCCGCAACGCGCGGTACGTCCAGTTTCGTGAATCCGACTACACTCTGTAGCGCGCGCGAGCGTCAACCGATCGGATAACAATAGAATTTTTCGATTTCGTATATTAGATTTTTATTACCATATCAAACTCAAAACACGGATCCGACAGATATTCCGGATTATACTGCCGCTACTTTGCTGACGGCGCATCTCTCGACTTTCGCTGAAGGTAATCGCTACATCGCCGGTCCGTGTTCGCCTGATCGACGTTCCTGATCGATCGACGACAGAAGTACCCGGTCGTTTCCAAGGCTACATATGGCGACTATTGCCGATATCTGTAACACCGCACAATACTCGCATTAGGAGCCTCAATACGGTCGTTTCCACGTCCTTTCGGGCGTCGAACCGCGTATCTTTTATCTGTTGACCTGTCGGTACTATCCATGCCACGAGAGTTATCACGGCGGCAAGTTCTGGCGTCAGGTGCGGTAGCTGGCGGTCTCGTTCTCGGCAGTGGCCTCGGACAGGTCGGAGCCGACGAAGAGAGAAAGCACGACGCCTACGAGGTCTGGGGGCTCGATCAGGGCACCGATACTGGCTACATCTACGAACCGCGTGACGATGGGTTCGAGCTGGTCGATGAGATCGACTTCCACGAGCTGGAAGGAGTTACCCCGAACGACGAGGGCGCGATCACGCCCCACATGATCTCCTTTAGCTCGGACTACGCCTACGCGGCGGTCGCGTGTACGAACGCGGGCCAGACGCTCGTCTTTCGCACCGAGGATCGCAAGCTCGTCGGCCACTGTCCGACGGGTCCCGGTTCGCACTTCGCGGGCTTTACCCCCGACGACGAAGCCCTGCAGGTCGACGTGATCGGGGAGGGCAAGATCGTCCGGATCGACGCCGATCTCGAGAACGACGAGTTCACCATCAGCGAGGAGATCCACGTCAAGGAGGCCGGTCCGGTCGCGGATCGGATCGACGAGTTCGAACTCGACGAGGGCGAGCTTCGACCGATCTGTCACGACTACACCGGTACGGGCTACTCCTATCACACGTTCGGCCCGTCGGTCGATCACTCGGGCGTTGCGGTCGTCGACTGGGAGCGCTTCGAGATCACGGAGGTCATCGCCCCCGAGCAGGTGCGCGCGAACTGCGGAACCATCGCCCACCCGGAGGAGGACAAGTTCTACCTCACCGCGGGCGCGCCCTCGAACCATCCCACAGGGGGTGTCGGCGAATGGTACGTTTTCGACGCGAACGAACACCGACCGATCGACCCCGAGACGGGCGAGGTCGTCGAGGGCGAGTACACCCACGAGGATGTCGCCCGCGATTCGGGTGGCTACGACGCTCACGGCTTCTGGTTCGCCGACGGGGAGCTTTGGCTGGTTAACCGCGAGACGAGCGACGGGCTCGTGATCGATCCCGAAACCGACGAGGTACGAGAGGAGATCGAAACCGCGAAAGCGCCCGATATCATCTGGTCTTCGCCCGACGACGAGTATATGTTCGCCACCCTTCGAGGACCCGAACCCGTCTCGGGCGACCCGCACGCATCGGAAGGCGAGACGCCCGGTCTCGGTGTTCAGAGCGTCGAGAGCCGCGAGACGGTCGAGATCCTCCAGCCCGACGAGGGCAATCCGGAAAGCGATTTCCACGCGGTCGGCGTTCGGCCGCTCGGGGATCACGACGACGATGAGGACGGCTTCGGCGCGTAGGGTTTAATCGCTCGGAGAGATTAGAAGGGACTGCACACCTTTAGTCCCCGCCGGAGTAGTCCTATAAAGGAGCGATGATCGTGCGGCGAACCCGGGTGTGCAATACGCGGTTTCAAAGAAACCGCGAGACGCTCTGCGGTGCAGCCGCAGAGCGCGCGGTTAGCGCGGCCCCTTCAGGGCCGCGAGATGGGAACCGGCACCGCCGGTTTCCGCGCCGTTTGCGGTAACGCGGTCCCTTCGGGACCGCAAAACATGAGGCGGCATCGAGCCGCCGAGCGCAGTGCGGTCTGCGATTTGCGTACACGGTTGTGGTTTGCGGTTCGAACCACGCGCTCACCGGCTTCACCGGTTCGCGTCTCGCGGTGCTGTAGGCACCGCGCTCTCGACGGTTCACACCGTCTCGTTTCGAGGTTTCTTCGAAACCTCGCTCTGCCCGGCACGAGGGTTTCCCGACTGACTCGGCACGCCGCCATGGGATGAGGTCGGTCGTTAGTGTTCCGGGCGACATTTCTGATTGATAGCAGACGGTCGAGTGTCTCAATTCTAGAATTTACTAGTATGGTAAATATACGAAACAAAATACATATCAAATGCGGAAGGTATATATTTCTAGGTGATAATTTTGACATGTATGCAACGGAGACAGTATCTGATCGGGGTTGGTGTGGGAGCGACAGCGGTGCTGGCGGGGTGTACCGGCAGCGATGATGAGGAGGATCCGGAAGAAAACGGCGGTGAAGAATCAGAGGACGAGGATGAAGAAACCAACGGCGAGGAAGAGGGAGATGAGGAAGTCGATGCCGAAGAAGCACTTGAAGACGAGGACACCGAATCAACGGTTGAGGGTCTTGAAATCCTCGAACACGAACTGGTCGAAGACGAGTTCAGTGTGAGCATCGAAGGTGTCGTCGCGAACAACACCGGTGACGAACTCGGTTACGTCGAAGTCGGTGCGGTGTTGTACAACGCGGACGGCCAGCGAATCGGCGACAGCTTCACCAACACGACTGACCTGCCCGACGGCGAGGAGTGGGCGTTCGAAATCCTGACGACCGAGGACGCGGAAGACGTTGATGACTACACCATCGCGGTCACGGACAGTCCGTTTTAGCCATCCGGCAGTTCCGAGCGGACGCCAAGATGTATCGATTACGACTTTCTCGAGAACCCATCGAAAAGGAACTTAAAGAACCGTCATCCATCATACGACTCATGAGCCAGCGGTTCGTACCTCCAAGCGACCATGACCAACCGGCTCACCGAACTCGTCGGTCGCCTGTGAGGGATCATAAAGGAGCTCGCATAAGACGACGGGATCCTCGGGACGATCATCGCCTTCGTGGTAGCTTTTCAACGGGTCAGCGCTCGCGGTGCCCCTAATCGTCCTTCTGGCGGGCTTGCTCGTCTGATCAGTGCGAATCGCTATTTCTCAAATAGTAGTATGCTAGAACCGATCTCCGTCAGCGGACGAGCGTGAACGAACTCCGCGAAATCGCCATCCGGAGATCGATAACACACTGACAACTGCAGGCTTCCCTCTTCGGGCCTTGTTGAAACCTCCCATCCCTGATGGGGCCACAGCCTCGTGCTGAATACAAAACGTAGATTCACCAATACCATATCCATCCGATTACGGAGATCCGATGCTGAACTACGAAATCTCTGCAGAGGTTGCTGTCCGGCAGTGTCAACTGTAATCTGTTCCAGTCGGTGGTCGGGTATACCAGAGTGCCCAGAGAATCAGTACGCCTTGGAGTGGGAGTCGTCCCCAGCGAACGAATTCGGAGGGGTCGCCACCACCCGGCAACCCTTCGATGACGACCCCGTGGGTCGCCATGTAGACGTTTGCCGGAAAGATTGCGATGAGTAACGCGACCGTCGCCCACGCTGCATGCCGCCGGGTTTGGGGAATCAGTAGCCCGATCCCGACGGCTATTTCCGCGAGACCGGACAGATAGACGAGTAAAAGCGCTACCGGAAGGACTGGTGGGACGATTTGAATATACAGCTCGGGCACGATGAAATGCAAAACGCCTGCGACGACGTACGCCGGACCCATCACATACAGTAACGGGCGCTTGAGCCGGTGTAGAACCTCGTTCATCGACAATGGATACGTCTCACAGCGGCGAAACAGTTTCGTTCTCTTGTAGGCGTAGTTATCTGAACGCCATACACTCCGGTTTTCACTCGATGTCGTGCTCGTCCTCGTTCCACTGTTGGAGGCCAGTGGCACGACAGACGCGGAGACGAGCTCCGTGAGATCGCGGATCTCGTCGATTCAGGAGCGGTCGAATCGCTGCTCGATGAGCAGCGCTTTGGCTTCAGCGAAGTCGGCGAGGCCCATCGGCGGCTCGAAGCGAGCGAGCACGTCGGCAAGATCGCACTCGAAAACGATTTTTGATACTTTATGTAAACCCGCTCGTGAAGATCACGACCCACTGCCCGTAGTCGTACTCCTCGCGCACCTCGACTGACTCGACCCATTTTACCCACTGAAACCCTCGTCGTCCGGGGGTGACGACCCGAAGCGGAAAGCCATGCCCATGCGAGATCGCCTCCTCGCCGACGTGCGTTGCCAAAAGAACCTCGCGGGCCTCCTCGACGGGAAGGCTCCACCGGTAGCCAGTTACCGACCGAAACCGGACGTACTGTGCGTTTTCGGTCGGCTCGACATTATCGAGCAGATCGCCGACTCGCACGCCCGTCCAGTCCTGTACCGAGTACCACCCGCTCGTACAGTCGAGAAGCGAGCGCGTCCGGTCCTTGGCTGTGAGATCCTCGTAGGCGATCTCCAGTTCGTTTTCCGTTGCGCCGCCGACCAACAGCGACCATCCATT
>JADFQH010000040.1:10633-11305 GCA_022561895.1 Methanobacteriota archaeon
GGATCGGGATCATCCGCGACCCAGCTCACGACAGGAAACTCGTTGCCCGCAAAACTCCCCCGCTCGCGCGAGCCGGTAAAGCGCCGGTCTGCTCCCTCGGTTTCTAGGAGTCGATTGATCGCACTCTGTGCGCGCCACGCCAGCGCGCCGACCGCTCCCAGAGCGAGATACGTAAGCGCGGTCCGTCGCCCCTCGAAATCCGACCGCTCGGGCGGTCGAAATCGGCCCGTGAGATGGACGAGGACGAGTGGGAGGAGGAGCAGGCCGAGCGCCATATGCAGCATGAGGAACTCCCAGTAGGCCACCTGTCGCTGGAAGCCGAAGGCCCACATGATTCCCGAGGCGAGTGCGCCAATAGCGACGAGCGCGGCGAGGATCGACACCGGAGTGATTCGGTCCCACTGTGAGCGATCCGTGATCCGGTAGAACACTCGCCTGAGTTTCCAGAACAGGAGGGCAACGAGGGCGAACCCGACGACGCCATGGGCATAGAAGAGAAAGCGGTGTTCGGGCCGCCCGAGGGTCAGACTCACCAGTCCCGAGGCGACCTCGAAACAGACGAGGAAAAAGAGCGACCAGTCGACGAGTCGCGGCGGGAGCGAGAACCGGCCCATACCGCTCCTATGGATCGCAGATCATAGAATCCCTCGCTACTGTGTGTGTTCGTACTCC
>JADFQH010000040.1:11315-14175 GCA_022561895.1 Methanobacteriota archaeon
ACCGGCCCATATGCATACTACGGGGGCCGGAGCCTCAAAACCCCTCGTTACTGGCTGTGTTCGTACTCTTCATACGAGCGGGTGGGATCGATCCGCGATCCGACCCACGTCCCGAGGGCGATCCCGTAGACGGCGTGTGCGGCGTGAAACACGGTCTCAGTACCCTCCTCGACCTCCATATCGAGCAGCCAGTTCATCATTACGCGCTCGCCGAAAACCGACAAGAGGAGTCCGAAGATCGTTCCCCAGACCACACCTTCGGTTTCGGTTGTAGAGCGCGGGAGGTTCACTCGGGGGTAGAGCAGGCCGAAGAGCGCGCCGAAACTGATCCCATAGAGAAAGTGAAGAACGATTCCCATTCCGGTGTACTCCTCCGGATGACCGCTACCGACGTATTTCGCCCAGAAGTTCGCAGAGGGCGGCAAGGACCGAAGGATCGGCAGGCGAAACGCGGTCATCACGATCGTCGCAAACACCCCGCCTTGGATCGCTCGAAAGAGCGACCGGGTGATGAAGACCGGTGTCGATTGGGACTGCTCGACGGCCTCGCTCTCCGAGGACGGTGCGTCAGATTCGTTGTCGTCCGAACGTAACAGCGACATTGGTTCTGTGGACTGTTGTTCACTCGCACCTATAACTACCATCCCTGTCACTGCCAGCAGCACCGAGAGCCACACGAAGTATCCATATATGTGGATATTTTTGCTGGGTAGACGGTAGAGATACGCATGAATCCGAGCGTTGAAGACGATGGGTGACCCACTCTCGGCCATGAGTACCATCATCGACGGGGCGCAGGTGGCGAGCGGCGTTCGGGATGATCTCGGGGAAGCGATCGAGACGCTCGCTGATCACGGCGTGAGTCCCGGTCTCGCGACCGTCCTCGTCGGCGACGATCCCGCGAGCGAGACCTACGTGAACATGAAACAGCGCGACTGCGAGGAAGTGGGAGTAAACGGGGTACACGTCGATCTAGATGGGGATGCCTCGCCAGCGGAGCTCTACGAAACGATCGAAGAGCTGAATACGGACCCTGAGATCCATGGCTATCTCGTACAGGACCCCGTTCCCGAGCAGATCGAGTACGGGGAAGTGATCCGGCGAATCAGCCCCGAAAAAGACGTCGATGGCTTTCATCCCGAGAACGTCGCTCGACTCGTCGCCCGCGATGCCCGATTCAAACCCTGTACACCCCACGGGATCCAGAAGCTCTTCGAGGCGTACGATATCGATACTGAAGGGGCTGACGTGACGATCGTCGGACGCTCTTCGATCGTCGGCAAGCCGATGGCGAACCTGCTCATGCAGAAATCCGTGGATGGAAACGCTACCGTCACGGTCTGTCACTCGCGGACGACGGATCTGGCGGAGAAAACCCGCCGGGCGGATATCGTCATCGCGGCCTGTGGCGTGACCGAACTCATCGATGGCTCGATGCTTTCTGTGGGGACGACGGTGATCGATGTCGGCATCAGCCGAGTCGAGGCGGATACCGAGAAAGGATACGAACTCGTCGGCGACGTCGACTTCGAGAGCGCGAGCGAGAAGGCGAGTGCGATCACCCCCGTTCCCGGCGGGGTCGGGCCGATGACCCGCGCGATGTTGCTGTACAACACCGTGATGGCCGCAAGCGAGTCCGAAGGCGTTCCCGTCGAGCTACCGTAACCGATCCCAGCGTGCCGAGCTACCCCAAAGAATCGAGTCGTTCCTGTGCGCGCGTGAGTGCGATCTCGTCGTGTTCGCGCACCGCGCCCCCGAGGTCGCGGGCGATCTCGACGAGGCGCTCGGCCGTTCGTGGTTCGACATCGCCGTCGAGTGCTTCGACCCGCCGGAGATGGTCGTCGAGTCGGCCAAGCGCCCGGCGCACCGTCGGACGGGGTTCGTCGGTCGAGTCGAGGAGCGTACGAAGATCGTCACGGTAGGTCGAGACGGCCTTCGCGTACGCGAGTCCACGTTCGGGCGCGAGCGAGTCGGGAACCTCGACTGGGGGTGGGCGTTCCTCGCTTAGTAAGGAAAAAAGATACAGCTGTTCTGCGTCGTCGGTCGTCGGATCGAGCGCCTCCGAGGAGAGCGATCGTTCGTACGCGCCGACTGTAGCGGCGAGTTCGCTTGCGATCAGGTAGGTCTCGTCCAGCGGGCGGAGCTCGCCACCGTTGATGAAGCCCCGTTCGCGGAGGTAGCTCCGACAGCGGTCGGTGATCTCCGCCGTAACATCCGCAAGCGACTGTTCGGAAACTCGTTGTTTGATCGGCGTGAGATCGAGTTCCGCCGGGCTGTCGGTGTGGAGTTTTCGTTCCTCGCGCCCGACGCTCTCTAAACTCCCACACTCGGGACAGGCCACCTCGCCGGTCTCGTAGTACGACCAGCGCGCTCGACAGTCCGTACACTCGCGCTCGCCTCTGATCTCCATGCTCGTCGTTTCGCTGCCAAAAGTAAAACTCGTATGATCGATCCGGCGCGTGGTTTGATGTACGTTGGGTTCACAGATCATATATGCGCAGCGAAGAGGAGATCAGAGAACAGTACGAGTTTCTCGCCGAACAGCTCGAAAGCGACGAGATGCGCCACGAGGGAGTCAGAGAGATGTTCACCTACTATAAACGCGCGCTCGGCTGGGCGCTCGAAGAGGAGTACATCTAGAGAATCATACTATTGTCGGTAGGTTTAATACGTACTGGCGTAATTGGATAGTTGACGCTTCGCTTTGGAGGGCCGAAGCGTCAGCGGGGACCAATTCAGGGCGGCAAGCAGTCACGCGGGGATTTTTCCTCCCCGCGTGGATTGCTTCCATTGATCTGCTCGATGAGCGCCCGAGCCGTTCGGCGTCGATCCGGTTGCTGCCTGTCTAGTACGTATCTCG
>JADFQH010000340.1 GCA_022561895.1 Methanobacteriota archaeon
AACAACGCGTTGCTCGCGGGGCTATCGCTCGCGGGCATCCTCGGCGCACTCGGCGTCACTGTCGGCTACTTCTTTACTGGTGTCGGCCAGCCCGAAGCACTGGGCCTGCTTGACGATCAGGTCGTCGTCGACGGCATGAGCCTCTTCTTTACGTTCGTCGTCACCAGCGTCGCTGCGCTCGTCGTCGTCGCCAGCTACGATTATCTCCACGACCAGCCCCACAAGGGCGAGTTCTACTCGCTGATCGTCCTCGCAACGACGGGAATGGCGCTGATGGCGAGCGCCAATAGTTTGATTACGGCCTTTATCGCCATCGAACTCGCCAGCCTCTCGTCCTTTGCGCTGGTCGCGTTCTTAAAACACAATCGCGGCAGCGTCGAAGCCGGACTGAAGTATTTCCTGATCGGGGCGCTTTCGAGTGCGATCCTCGTTTATGGGATCAGCCTCGTGTATGCGGTCACGGGTTCGCTCCAGCTTGAGGCCGTTGCTGCGGGCGTCGGTGAAACGGATAATATAGGAATTCTCGGTATCGGCGTGCTGATGATCGTTGGCGGGGTCGCCTACAAGACCGCCTCAGTACCCTTCCATTTCTGGGCACCCGAGGCCTATGAGGGCGCGCCCGCACCCGTGAGCGCCTTTCTCTCCTCGGCCTCGAAGGCCGCCGGGTTCGTGGTTGCGTTCCGCATCTTCGTCGAGGCGTTCCCGCTCGATGTCGTCGTCGGATTGGGGATCGACTGGGTGCTGATCTTTCAGGTGCTCGCGGTCGTGACGATGATCGTCGGCAACTTCGCCGCCGCGATGCAGGAGAACGTCAAACGCATGCTCGCCTATTCGTCGGTGGGCCACGCTGGCTACGTCCTCATCGGACTCGCCGCACTGGGCGGCGGGCAAGATAGTCTTGTAATGGGCGCGGCGATGATGCATCTCTTGGTGTATGGCTTCATGAACACCGGTGCGTTCCTGTTCGTTGCCCTCGCAGAATACTGGGGCGTCGGAAGAACCTTCGAGGATTATAATGGCTTCTGGCGACAGGCCCCGATCGCGAGCGTCGCGATGACGGTGTTCCTGTTCAGCCTCGCGGGCCTGCCGATTGGCGGCGGCTTCCTCTCGAAGTACGTCCTCTTTACTGCCGCGGTCGGCGCTGGTTTCTGGTGGCTCGCCGCGGTCGGCGCGCTCACGAGCGCACTGTCGCTGTTCTACTACTCGCGGCTCGTCAAAGCGATCTGGATCGAGGACCCGATTCGAGAACTCGACGTGTCCCGACAGCCAATCGGGCTGTACGTGGCGATCCTCGCCGCGGGCGTGATGACGATCGCGCTGATCCCGGCGTTCCCGGTTGTCGATCTCGCGACAGCTGCAGCGGGCGCATTGCTTGCATGAGTACAGTTCCGGATTGCGCTCATGCAAGTAGCGAGCAACGCGTTGCGATCACAGAGTAGCTTGCTGCGACCGCACTTACACAACCGCAGTTTCGAGGTTCAGCAGATCATACAAAAATAGTTTTTTGGAGTCAGATCGCAGTCCACTCCTCGATGAGTTCTTTTGAACTGGCTATCTCGGCATCGTAGACCTCATCGAGATACGCCAACCCCTCTTCATGAGCCTCCTCGCTGAAGGCATCCACACAGTCAGCAGGGACCGCGATATCGTAGCCTCGGAAGAAGGCGCTCGCGGAGGTGTGACGCGCACACATGTTCGTATGCAGGCCAGTGGGAATGATTCGATCCACCCCGACAGTTCTCAAGTGTGCGTCAAGTCCGGTCTCATAGAATGCGTCATAGAACCGTTTTTCGAACACGTCATCCCCTCTTCGGGAGTGAGTTCCGGAATCACTTCTGCGCCTTCGGTTCCGCGCATCGCGTGTTCGCCCCATACGTCGAGTTCGGTGTCCTCGGGCCGGTGGGCGTCGTTCGCGTAGATCACGCGTACGTCGTTTTCGCGCGCCGCAGGGAGCAGATCCTCCCGAAGCGTGGGGATAATCCGTTGTGCGCGTTCGGCGGCGATTTCGCCGGTCACGAAGTCGTTGACCATATCGAGGACGATCACTGTGTCTGTCATTGTTTCACAGGGGTAATATAGGAGTGTATGGCGAAAAACCTGTTCACGCTGGTGACGGGCGATGCGGAGCCGGTCTATAAGTTCTTGCTGTGCCAAAACGAGATATGACACTCTATGACGCCATCGCGGATCTCCCGCTCGAAATCGAGAACAGCTCACTCGAACGTCGCAAGCGCGAGACCTCAAGTGACTTTACCCGCGTTTCGACAGTGATCTCGCTTGCAGGGAACGGCGAGGTGGGCAAAGGCGAGGACGTGACCTACGAGACCGAGGACCACGACGTATTTCTCGACGCCGGCGCGCCCGACCTCTCGGGCGAGTACACCTTCTCCGAGTTCTCGAACCGCGTCGGCGATCTCGACCTGTTTCCCGACGGGCCGAGCCGGCCCGATTTTCGTGAATATCGCCGGTGGGGTTACGAGAGCGCGGCGCTGGATCTCGCACTCCGACAGTCGGGGACCGATCTCGCGAGCGCGCTCGACCGGCGCTACGATCCCGTCCGGTTCGTCGTCAGCACGCGGCTGGGCGAGCCGCCGACGCTCGACCGAATCGAGCAGCTTCTCGAACACGATCCAGAAACCGAGTTCAAACTCGATCCAACGAGCGAGTGGACCGACGATCTGGTCGAGCGACTCGCGGAGACAGGGGCGGTTCGAGCGCTCGATCTGAAGGGCCAGTACGAGGGGACGGTCGTCGATCAAGAACCCGATCCCGAACTCTACGAGCGGGTGATCGAAGGGCTTCCTGAAGCCGTTATCGAGGATCCCGCGCTGACCGAGGAGACCCGCCCAATTATCGAGGCTCATGAAGATCGGATCGCGTGGGACGCGACGATTCACGGCGTCGCGGACATCGAGTCCCTCCCCTGGGAGCCGTCGTGGA
>JADFQH010000341.1 GCA_022561895.1 Methanobacteriota archaeon
TCGTCCACCGACGCGCACGTCCCGAGGAGTACGGCGGACTCGTCGAGGCGGCCGCGAACGACGATATCGACTCGCCCCACGAGATCCCGATCGAGAAGTTCGAGGAGTACGAGGTGTTCGATCGAATACAGGAGGAAAACGGCTCGCACGTACTCACCCAGGCGTACCCCGAGGGCGCGCCGCTCCATCCCGCCTACCCCGGCGGGCACTCGACGGTCGCCGGTGCGACTGGGACGGTGCTGAAGGCGCTGTTCAACGAGGAGTTCGTCATTCCCGACCCTGTACAGGCGAGTTCAGACGGCGAAGGTCTCGAACCATGGGAGGGCGAGGACCTCACCCTTGGTGACGAGATCAACAAGCTGGTCTCGAACGTGAACTTCGGCGGCAGACAGTTCGCAGGCGTCCACTATCGCTCGGATCACGACGCCGGTCTCAAGCTCGGCGAGAAACTCGCCATCCAGTACCTCGAAGACGCGAAGATGCGATACAGCGACCAGCTCGAGTTCGACGGCTGGACGTTCACGAACTTCGACGGCGAGACCGTTAAAATCGACTGAATTATAATTTTTGAAGGGTTTTAATTAAGTTCGACGAGTTCGTGTGTGAACTATGACGGACGTTCCGCGATCTGTCCGCAAACAGCTCGAATCGCTTCCACACGTTGTTGGCACGGCCATTGGCAAGAAACGCGTCGAGGGCCGGAAGACCGACGAGACGTGCATTGTTGTCTTCGTCGATGAGAAGCTGCCTGATGCACAGCTCACCGATAAGGAGATCATTCCTGAGACCGTTGAGTGCGATGGCGAGACGCTTGCAACCGACGTTCAGCAGGTCGGAGAGGTCACTGCCTTGGAAGTACAGCCGAGCCAAGAATCCGAACGCACCGAACGACTCCGCCCTGCGCCGGGTGGTGTTTCGATCGGTCACCCCGAGATCACCGCCGGTACGATGGGATCGACCCTACTCGAAAACGAGGACGGTGAATCGGTGGTACTGACGAACGCTCACGTCGCCGCACCCGAGGTGGCAAACGAGGGCGATCCGATCTACCAGCCGGGTCCCGAGGACGGCGGGGAGGAGGGCGACGAGATCGGCGAGCTACGCGAGTGGAGCGAGATCAGTAGTGAAGAACCGAACACGAGTGATAGCGCACTCGTAAGCGTCGATCCCGACGATATCGACGAGGAGATCCTCGGGATCGGTCCATTAGTGGATTTTTCCGAGCCGGACATCGAGAGCGACGACGAGTACGTCAAAAGCGGTCGGACCACAGGTGTAGAGACGGGCGAACTCCGGGGACGGGACACCCGGATCGAGGTCGGCGGGTTCGGCCCTGAGCCGGTGATCTTCGAGGGGGTCGATACGTTTACGAGCATGGGCGATCCCGGTGACTCGGGGAGCCTGATCGGGATCGGGGATGGAGAGCTAACCGCCACGAACCTGCTGTTTGCGGGCAGCGACGACGCCACGATCGCGATCCCCACCAGTTCGCTTTTCGAGGAACACGGCGAGCTAATCGTAGAAAACGGCGACGGACCGGACAACGGCGATGACCCCGACGAGCCGGGAGGCGACTTTGAGGATCGGCTTCGAGACCGGCTCGAAGACGAGTACGACGAAGTGAGCGAAGAGGAGAGTGCGTTTCGCGTGAGCGCGTGGCCACTCGATCTGCTCGTGATTCCCGGTGAGGATCTCGATGGAGCCGCCGCGCGGGCGCGTGAATCCAATAGCGACGCGGTCGTGATTGCGGTTCCAGCAGGGATGGAAACCGAGATTCCCGACGTTCCGGCCGGCGTTGCGGTCGTGAACGTCGATCTGTAGACCGGTTCTTGTGGGTAGACGTGGGAATTCTTTAAATATATGTGGGCTGTAATGGGCTCATATGAAAGTAGATATTCCGGTTGACCCGGACAAGATCAGTCGAAAAAAGGCCGATAATAGGGGACGGGTGAACCTTGGAAACGAGTATGCGGGCAAGCGTGTGTTGATTACAGTCCTCGAAGAAGAGGACCCAACGGACGTGGACATGGATGAAGCCGGTCCGGCGGCGGCAGAGGCGGAAGCGATAATCGAGCGCGCAGACGATCCGCTTGAGGTACTCGAAAAACTACAGTCGGGGGAGTCAGAGGAAGCATACGAAATGATGGGGATGTCTCCCGAGGAAGCAGCGGCGAAAGCCAGCGAGTGGCGTGATCGACTCGTCGGCGATCGAGTGGATGAAGGCAACGAGTAACCGGATGGAGTTACCGGATGATCCGCGTTTTGTCGGGTGCTTTGCGACGTGTATCGCTGGCAGTAACTTCGATCCGGGGAACATGTGGCTCTGTGTTCTCGGATGCTATGCGATGACGTATATGACGGACGAGGACGATAACAACGACGGCGAGCATGAAGAGGACGATGACGACGACCGCTGAAAACGGAATTTGTTCTCTGGTTGTCAAGTAGACGTGCCTCCGTGCCTGTTAGGTAGGTGCGACTCGTACCGGCAACCAGTGACCTCCCCGAAGCGAGATCGTGTCGCCCTCGCGAGCGTGATTTTCGTCGTACTCCTCTCACAAGTGCTGCTCTATCCGGGGATCGCGGATCTCGTTTCCGCACTTGGGGCGAGTACGGATCTCGATGCGAGCATGTGGTTTCTGGTCGCGGAGTTCGCGGCCTTTGTCGTCTGTGCAAGCCTTTGGGGTGCGCTGAGTGACAGGGCAGGAAAGCGAGTTCCCTTCATCGCACTCGGTGCGGCCGGCGGAGCGGCGGGCTATCTCGTTCTTGCAGCCCTGCCCACGTTCACCGACCTCAGTTTCGCCCAGATCCTCGCGATGCGCGCGCTTCAGGGCGCGCTCTCGATCGCCGCCTTCTCGCTCGCGATGACGATGCTCATGGACCTTCCGGGGGGAAACGGGAAGAACATGGGCGCTGCGGGGATCGCCATCGGTGGCG
>JADFQH010000342.1 GCA_022561895.1 Methanobacteriota archaeon
CGGTATTTCCTTCTCACCACGATACTATACTGTCGGACAGAACGGTTGATACAGTCGCCAACGGTCGTCCCCGGCGATGAACTATCAAAGCCTCTGTCCGATAGTATACGATCATGAACACCTCCTACGACCTGTATCTCGTGACACAGCAGGACCTTTCAGAGGGCCGTTCGACTCCCGAGATCGTTGAGGCAGCTATCGCCGGTGGCGTCGATGCGATCCAGCTACGCGAGAAACACGCGAGCGCCCGCGACCGGTACGAACTCGGTCTCGGCCTCCGCAAGCGAACCCGCGAGGCGGGCGTTTCCCTGCTCGTCAACGACCGCGTGGATATCGCGGCCGCGATCGATGCCGACGGCGTCCACCTCGGCGACGAGGACCTGCCTATCGCCGCTGCCCGCGAGATTCTCGGCCAGGGAGCCGTCATCGGCCGCTCCGTTTCGACCGTCGAAGGGGCACACACAGCCGAATCGAACGGTGCGGACTATCTCGGTGCGGGTGCGGTTTTCGCCACCGCCTCGAAGAACGTCGCAGACGAACAGAACGCCATCGGCGTCGAGAGCGTCGAAAAAATCGCAGAAAGCGTCGGGATTCCGATCGTCGGAATCGGCGGCATCGATCGGGAGAACGCCGCGTCGGTGACCGGCGCTGGTGCGAGCGGCGTCGCCGTCATCTCGGCGATCACGACAGTGAAAGACCCAGAAGCGGCGACTCGCGAACTTCTAGAGGCCGTCAGGGAGGGGCGAAGATAGAACGAGCCGCTGTCGGTCTTTTCTGCACTTTCACGGTGCTATAGGGATTATCGTCGCCACCCGTCCTTACAGACGACAGCGACCACGAGGGTCATTCAGCGAGCGCAAAATCTATCGATCTCGACGATAATCCCTATACTCCGACTGCTGGACGACGATCACGGGCCGGTCCGCGGTTCGGACGACGCGCTCGGTGACGCTCCCGACCAGCATCCGGTCGAGTTTCGAGCGACCACGTGGTCCCATGACGATCGCGTCTGCACCGGACTCCGCACAGTAGTCGTTGATCTCGCGGTAGGCCACCCCCTCACGGAGCTCGGTTCGACTCTCGATACCAGCTTCGTTTGCGAGTCGGGTGACCATCGAGAGCGCCTCCCTCCCCGCTCCGTTGAGGTGACTCACGACCGGTTCGTACCCGCCGAGGCTCCCATAGGTGGCGATATCGACGACGTACAGTCCACAGATCCTCGCGTCGAAGGCCGCGGCGAGATCAATCGCATGCTCCAGTGCGTTTCTGGCGGCGGTGCTTCCATCGGTCGGAACGAGGATTGTGTCGTACATCGTCCTCGTTCGATCGTACGGCCCACCACGACGTAGCCCCCTCACCGATTCCCGGCGCGTGAGAACCGCCGTCAGGGGTTATCCGTTTTCGATTCAACTCTTCGAACATGAGCGAGTGTGAGTACTGGAACCCGAGCGACTGTGTGGGCACTCCGGAATGCCCGCCGCGCTGTCCGCGTTTTATCGACAAACACGGCCGCGCGCTCTCGATCCGCGGCTATCGAGTGAAGGATCGGACGGCGCTCGAAGCGATGTACCACAGCTACGGTACGGCCCACCGAGCACAGGGGCTGCCGCCGATCACCGACCGGCGGATCGGGGAGTGGCTCGATCATCTCATAGAAAACGGGGATAACGTGGTCGCCAGCGGTGACGATCGGATCGTCGGCCACGCGGTTTACGTATCCGGAACGGGTGAACCCGAACTCGCGGTGTTCGTCCATCCCGACGACCATGATAAAGGAGTCGGCACCGAATGCTGTAAACAGGCGATCGCCCGAGCCGCGGCGGCGGGTCACGAGTCGCTCTATCTCTCTGTCGAGCGAACGAATCGGCGTGCGGTAGCGGTCTATAAACGACTCGGGTTCGAGACGGTCGAAGCGAAGGGATCGGAGATGCGAATGCGCCTCGCGCTTTCCGCGCCCGCCGCCCAAGAGCTTCGACTCGTCCAGTAGTTTTGCTAGCGGCGCGAACTGGTTTTACCCGTTCCCGACGCACGTATAGCAGAGGGAATACTCATGAAAATTCTCGTGCCGGTCGATGAGTCCGAACAGTCACGCGAAGCGCTTCGATACGCCCACGAGACGTTTCCCGATGGAGCGATCACCATACTGCACGTGATCCCTGCAGAGGGCTACTGGGCCGGATTCGTGGACGATCCGAAGGACGTTCCAGGATATGAGAAGGCCCGCGAGCACGCAGACGAGTTGCTCGAAACGGCAGGAACCGAGGTCGGTGTCGAGATCGAGACGCGGATCGAGTTCGGCGATCCGGCGATGGAGATCGTCGACTACGCGGGCAAAGGCGGGTTCGACACGGTTGTGATCGGTAGTCACGGCCGAACCGGGGCGGCGCGAATCCTTCTCGGCAGTGTCGCCGAATCGGTTGCCCGGCGGTCGCCGGTTCCGGTAACGATCGTCCGATAAGTCGAGTCGCCCAGGAACGCCGCGCGGTCCCGATCGTGTCCACGACCGAACCTATTATTAGTCCTGTGTGTCGACAATAGACATGAACCGGCCGACGCGGGAGGGGGGTGATATTTCACCGGAGCAGGCGTTCTCGCTCCTCGCGAACGAAACCCGACTCGCGATCCTCCGAACGCTTTGGACCGTCGAAACCCCGATTCGGTTTTCCGCGCTCCGAGAGCGGATCGAGCACGCTGACAGCGGTAACTTCAACTACCATCTGCGCCAGCTCGCGGATCATTTCGTCCGACGAAGCGAGCAGGGGTACGAACTCCGACACGCCGGCAGGGAAGTGGTCCGAGCCGTACTAGCGGGCGCGCTCACGGACGACACGAGGATCGATGCGTTCGCGGTCCGAGGCCCGTGTGGAATCTGCGGAGCGTCAGTCGAAGCACAGTACCACCACGAACTTCTCACCATTCGCTGTACGAACTGTG
>JADFQH010000343.1 GCA_022561895.1 Methanobacteriota archaeon
GTTTCTTTATTCAGAGCCAGGCCTGAAACAGCCGTACATACAGGCGACACACATACCAGTGCAGGTCGGGATCTTCCGACTCTTGTAAGGAACCACCTGCGAGATAATGAGATGAAATTCAGCAGTCCCGTACCGACTGGCTAGTTTATCGTTGTGTCGTACGTTGTCAAGTATATTAATAATCAAAAATGACAACTAGTACCTCGGAAATACCACAAACAACCGGAAAGGGATCGCTGATGAATGATCTACAGCGGGTGGGCGGCGTGTCAGCCCTGATCATGGCGGGGACGTTCGTGGTGGCCTTCGCGGTGTTCCTCGGCGTATTGATGCCCGCCGGGTACCTTGACGACGGCATCGCTCCGGCAGATAAGGTGGCCATCCTCGTCGAGAACCAGCTCGTCGCATCCATCGGGTGGCTGATTCCGTATGTAGTATGGGGCATTTTTATGGTCGTCCTGTCACTGGCGCTCTACGACCGTTTGAAAGCGGGGGCGCCCGCCATCGCGCGGACGGCGACCGCCATTGGGCTCATCTGGGCCGCACTGGTCATCGCGGCCGGCCTGGTCGCCACCCTGGGCATCCGTACAGCCGTCGATCTCTATGGCACAGACCCAGCTCAAGCGGGATTGGTCTGGGTGGTGGTCGAAACCGTCGCCGGTGGCCTCGGCGGCGAAGCGTGGGAGGTCCTCGGCGGCGTATGGCTTCTGCTCATCGGGTGGGCGGCCTTGCGGGCACGGGAGCTACCCAGGGCACTGAGTTACCTTGCCCTCGTGCTCGGGGTGGCCGGCGTCGTCACGGTGGTCCCGCCCCTCAAGCCTGCGGTGTTTATCTACGGGGTCGGCCTCATCGTATGGTGGGTCTGGTTGGGGACCGTCATGCTGCGGGATACACGTCGAGGAGACCGTACGGCCGCGGGGGATGCAGAAGAGCGGGGAAAGCGACAGGGTCTGCAGGGCGGGACTAGACTGTGAATAGATAAAAAGAGAGAACTGTAGATTCAACTGGAAATACCACAAGAACGTTCGAAGACACTACGGCGGGAGGGAGCCGGGAATCGAACATCAATCAGCTGGAGATTCGGAAATATCGTTCGCTGGAGCTATGCGCTTGGTTTCAATGGGTGACGAGCGCCCGCCAGCGCTCTCGGTTCGATATCGGCATGCGCCACAAAAGGGATTACTGATGTGTTCAGTCAGTGGTGGGTCCGGTCGGCGGTGAGATCCGCCGAAAGAACAAAGTCCGGTTCGTCGGAGATCCCCGCGCGGACGTAGGCCGCATCCGACACCGTTCGAGCGGTTTCGGGGATCAGTACCCGTGTTCGGTCCGCATTGACTTCGGCGGCGTCGCGGGATATGGCGGCAAACAGCGCGCGAGCGGCCGGAAGATCGGTCCATGATCCGACGCCGTACTCCGCCCAGCACTCGGATTCTCCCTCCCGTTTCCGAGTATACTCGCGGCTCCGGTAGGCCATCCCCCGAAATCCGTCGTCGATGACGGCGAACACTCCCGTTTTCGATGCCGCGCGGTCGAGATCGGACATCGCCCACGACTCGTCCATGTCGAGTGTCAGCCCTCGAAGGCGGGTTCGCGTCTCGCTTTCGGTCCACGCGCGCCACGCGGCGGCCGACTCTGAAACGACATCGAGTTCGGGTTCAGCCTCGGGATCGGGGTCGGGGTGTGCAAAGCGGAACTCGGTCGTGGGTTCGAAACCGACCGAGCGGGACTGGCCGAGTCCCGCCGTGTTCCACGAAAAGACCATGTTGCGGGCAACGAGCGCATCCTGCTCTCGCGCCCAGTCGAACGCCCCGTAGCTCAGGCGCTTCGAGACGTCGGTTCCTCGAAAGGCGGGGTTTACGCGCATCCCCTGACACCACGCTTCGTCCTCGGAAAGAAGCACACACTGGACGATCCCTGCAATCTCCTCGCCCGTATCGACCACGAGCGTACGTTTGTCCTCGCCCTCGATCCACTCGGGGTAGATCTCGGGGATGTAATCGCCGCCGTCGCGCTCGGGCCACGTTTCTCTAGTGAACGCGGCGACCGCTTCGTGGTCCTCTAAACGAGCGTCCCTCAGCTCCATGGGACCGATCGTTCGGTGAGTTCGCCCGCCAGATCGCTTCGCATGGTTGCTGCGACCGATTCTGGCGATTCCACGTTCGCGAGCGCCCACATCAGTTTGATCTTCACGGTACCCGGAAGGGTGTCGCCCGCTTCGATCACGCCCGCTTCGATGAGATCCCGGCCGGTGTCGTACACCCGGTCACAGACCCTCCCTTCGAGACACTGGCTCGTCATCACCACCGGGGTCCCGGATTCGACCAGCTCCCCGATGTGGGGAATCCAGTCGGTGTGGACGTGGCCCAATCCAGTTCCTTCGATCACGAGTCCCGCGCTTTCCTCGTATGCGGTAAGCACCTCCTCGCTCATTCCGGGCGTGTACTTTACGAGCTCGACGTCGCTCTCGAGATCGGACGCAAGCGCGAGTTCGCGTTCGTCTCGCTCCGCGTACTCCCGACGAACCGTAATCTCCCGGCTCTCGTACTCGATCGTTCCTACTGATTGCGTCCCGACCGTCTCGAAGGCATCCCGACGAGAAGTGTGGTTCTTCCGCACGCGCGTACCCCGGTGGAGCGCACAGCGGTCGTCGGAATCGCTTTCGTGCATGCAGACGAGGACTTCGGCGATATCGCTTTTTGCGGCCTCGACCGCACAGACCGCGTTCATCACGTTATCGGAGGAGGGACGATCCGCGGAGCGCTGGCTGCCCGTAAACACCACGGGAACGGGCGTATCGAGCATGAACGAGAGCGCGCTCGCGGTAAACTGCATCGTGTCGGTGCCGTGCATGATAACCACGCCATCCGCACCCGTCTCGATCTCCTCCCGTACCGCCTCCGCGAGATCCTGCCAGATATCGGGCGTCATGTTCTC
>JADFQH010000344.1 GCA_022561895.1 Methanobacteriota archaeon
TCAAGATACTCGTCCTGAAACGCGACGGCGTCGGACGGTTCGAGAGCGACGATGTCGTACCCCTCCTCGACGTACTCGCTGAACAGGTCGATGTTCTTTCGGGCCCGCTCTTCGGCCGCGTCGAGCATGCCCACCGAGTACGCCGCTCGCGCACTCGGGGCGGTCTCTCGCGGTATTTCGACGTGAACGCCGGCGGATTCGAGTACGGCGACGGCGGCTTTTCCGGCTCGAGGGTAGCTGTAATTCGTGTACGTGTCGGGGAACAACACCACCTTTCGATCGGCTTCCGCAGGCAATCAGTACCGCATCAGCGGCATTCCGAACGGGACGACCACCTTTCGATCGGCTTCCGCCGCGCTCACGCGTGAACCGCGTTTAGCGTACCATTTTTGGAGCGTTTCTCGCTGGAACGTGGGGAGGTCACGTTCCGGTGCTATCCCTGCGACCTTCTCCATCACGAGGCGACTCCCGGGTATCTTCTGCCCGACGTTTGCGAGCGGCGCGAGCGTACTCCCGAGTTTCGAGAGCGTATCGATGTTACCGAACATCCGTTCTCGCAGTCCGATCCCCTCGCGCTCGTGGTACTGGTGTTTCGTTTCGGCTTTGAGCTTCGCGAGATCCACTCCAGTGGGGCAGTCGCTCTTACAACCTTTACAGCCCACACAGAGATCGAGCACCTCCTCCTGGAACTGTTTCGAGTAGATCTCCTCTTCTGGGAGATCGCCCGATATCGCCGACCTGAGCATGTTCGCG
The DNA here is from genome assembly GCA_022561895.1 of Methanobacteriota archaeon. Lineage (GTDB taxonomy): Archaea > Halobacteriota > Halobacteria > Halobacteriales > Halalkalicoccaceae > Halalkalicoccus. The sequence continues at coordinate 754 of JADFQH010000344.1, forward strand.
CGGCCTCGCGTCGTCGCGATCTCGTCTTTCATCCCTCGGTAGGTGGGACACATCACGTCGTTGCTCTGTCGACAGGTCCCACAGCCGTTACAGAGCTCGACGAGCTGGGAGAACCCGCCTTCCTCACTGAAGTCGAGCTTCGTCTGGGGCTCGATCGACTGGTAGCCCGCGCCGTAGCGAAGATGCTCGCGGTTGTCCGCGCCGACTCCACGACTACTTTCCGGACCGGGGTCTTCGGGGCCGTCCCGGTAGACGACGTTGCCCGGATGCAACAGCCAGTCGGGATCGAACGCCGTCTTCAGCTCCTTGAACGCGCCCCAGAGTTCGTCACCGAACATCTTCGGGTTGAACTCCGTACGGGCCATCCCGTCGCCGTGTTCGCCCGAAAACGCGCCGTGGTGCTCGACCACGAGATCGGTGATATCGTCGGTGATCGAGTGCATCGTCTCGATGCTGTCTCCATCTTTTAAGTTGAGGATCGGCCGGATATGCAGCGTCCCCGACCCGGCGTGGGCGAAGTACGCCGCCGAAGTACCGTGGTTTTCGAGGACCGCTTGGAACGACTGGACGTACTCCGCGAGCTCCTCGGGGGGCACCGTCGCGTCCTCGATGAAGGGGTAGGGCTTGGGGTCGCCTTCGAGGCTCATCAGCAGGGGAATCGCGGCCTTGCGGAGCTTCCAGATCTTCGTCTGATCTTCGTCAGTGTAGGCTTCGAGTACGTCGAAGGCGTCGCCCTCTTCGACGAACCGCTCGTTGGTGTCGGCGATCGCTCCCTCGAAGTCCTCGACCATCTCCGAATCGTACTCGAGCATCAGCGCGGCTTTGGCTTCCTCTGGAATCGGCTCGACGTACTGTGCGTAGCCGTCGGATTCGGCGGCCAGCCGGAACACCTCGTCGTCCATCAACTCGACGGCGCTGACATCGTACTCGAGGGCCTCGGGAACCGCCTTCATCGTCTCGACGAGATCGTCGAAGAAGTACAGCGCAAGCGCCGTCTCCTCGGGGACGCTCACCAAGGAAATCTCGGCCTCGACGACGATTCCGAGTGTGGACTCGGCTCCCACGAGCAGCTTCGAGAGGTTGATGACCTCCTCGCCGGCGTCGTTCTTATAGATCACCCGGTTCAAGTTGTAGCCCGAAACCACCCGCTTGAGCTTCGGATACCGGTTTTCGATCTCTTCTTGATTCCCTTCGACCAGCCCTCGAACTGTTCGATATATCTCGGCTTCCCGATCCTCCTTCGAGACGATGGCCTCGTACTCCGGTGAGTCCAGCACGATCTCTCGGGTTCTGATCTCGGTCCCGTCAGAAAGGATCACGTCGAGCTCCTCGGTGTAGGCGTCGGTGATGCCGTACCGAACCGAGTGCGCGCCTGTACTGTTGTTCCCGATCCCGCCGCCGATGGTCGCGCGATTCGAGGAGGCCGGATCGGGCGCGAACTTCAGGCCGTACTCTTTTGCGAACTCATCGAAATGGTCCTGGACGACGCCGGGCTGGACGCGGGCGCGTTTTTCCTCGGGATCGATATCGCATATCTCGTCCATGTAGGTCGTCATATCGAGGATGATACAGCCGGGGCCGACGGCCTGCCCACCCAGCGAGGAGCCGGCACCGCGGGCCATGATCGGCACCTCGTGTTCAGCGGCGATCTTGACGGCGTTTCTGACATCTGCTTTGTCCCGCGGGAGGACCACGCCGGCGGGCTTTGCCTTGTAGATACTGCCGTCGGTGGCGTACAGCACCTGTGCGTACTCGTCGAACTTGACCTCCCCCTCGACGACCGCCCGGAGGTCGGCGGCGAGCTCCGCATACTCGGCTGCGTCGGGATGGTCGTGTCCGCGCGCGTCACTGTACGCCTCGAAGTTACTCAGATCCCCGGAGGGCTTTTCGACGGCCATTATCTCTCCGTGTGGGATTGATGGTGATAAATACTGTGTTTGGGCCACCCATTCACGGTGAGTCCCCCCACGGTATCGACCCGCGGGATTTATACTGTCGGCTGTACGTACCGAAACACCGCCAGCAACAAGCGGCCGAACGACCGGCGGTACCAGCCAGCTCGTCACAAACTATCTTGAAAGAGTTACAGCCGACAGTATTAATAGCCCGCTCGCCACGAGTCACGGCATGGATCTCATCCATGTGAACATCAACGTCGGCGACGCCGAGGAGA
>JADFQH010000345.1 GCA_022561895.1 Methanobacteriota archaeon
CGGCGTCACGATCACCGACATTGACGACCCGCAGGGCCGGACCGAGGGCCGCCTGGCGCTCCAGCTGCACGGCGGGCTGGAGATGGACGTCGAGTACAAGGACATCTACGTCCGCACGATCGACTGACCTTGGAGTGCGGTGGCTCTGCCGCCGCTCGGCTCTGCGAGGCTTGCCTCGCTGTCCCGGTCTTCGCACAAGCCTCTTTGGTCCAGCCCGCGGCCGCGATGGATGCCCGGCTCTGGCGACCGGGGCAAGCCCCTGCAAGCTGAGCGGCGCCAAGGCACACGCACTCCGGCGGGCAGGCGAGGGCCGTCGGGCACAAGTACATGTGTTTCCGGACGGCCGACTGACCGCCGGATTCGGCACTCGGGCGATCCTGCCGCCCGTGTTCAGGCCTCTACTCTGGCAACGTTCCGCCGTCCCAGGTGTGCTTCGGGTCGGGCATGAAGGTCATGCTCACCCCGCCCTCGCCGTGCCCGGACGTCCAGAAGATATTCAGCAGCCACCCTCCGGGGACCTTGCCCCGATAGATGCTGCCGAAAGTGAACTCGTGCTTGGGTTCGGCCACGCTCAGCTTTTCCCACTGCAGCCTCGTTTCGGTTTCTATCATTCGCAGTCTCCCTCCGCTGCGCGGCGTCCTGCCGCCGTGTTGCCTCCCTGCATTAGATTTGACGACTGAGCGTGCGGGATGTTCGCTTTCTAGACTGCCACCGCCACGGACCCTTGTCTGTGTGGTCTCTTAGGGGCTGGCTCGAAGACGCCGACGCTCGGATTGCCCTACGCCTTTGGCTACATCGACCGTCTTACCGCCGGATTTTTCGCGCTCGTTGGCACGTTCTACTTCCAAGAAACCTTTGGGATCGGGCCCGCGGAGACGGGAATCGTCCTCGGGATGTTCTTCGTCCCCTTCGCCCTGCTCCAGTACCCCTTCGGAACCCTCTCTGATCGGATCGGCCGGACCATACCGATAGTAGTTGGCTCGGTCTGTTATGGCGGCTCGATCATTTTAGTTGGAGTGCTCCCCACCCTCACCCTCGCCCAAGCCGGAATGGTTTTAGTAGGGGTTCTCGGCGCACTCGTCTCACCCGCGACGATGGCGCTCGTCAGCGACCTGAGTCCCGAAACCGAACGCGGCACGTCGATGGCCGGGTTCAATATCGCAGGAAGTCTCGGTTTTCTCACCGGTTTTCTCTTGGGTGGAAGCGTCGCAACGAACTACGGCTATCTCACGGCGTTTCTCGTCGTCGGCGGTCTCGAAATCCTGATCGCCGCGGTCTGTCTACCGCTCTTCCTACGGGTCGAGATCCCAGTCGAGGGGACGTTCCGACCGGAATAATTAGGGCGGCAGACGCAAGGGAGCTTTTTGTCCGGCTAGAGCGTTAGAACCACGTATGACACCGAACCTTCCCAAAGGACTCGGGCAGCGACTCGAACAGGGGATGGAGGCGGCTTTTGCGGCCGACTCGCTCACCCAACTCGGCGACGCAATCGATCTCGAAGCGCTCGAACGCGGCGATCCCGAAGCGATGGATTTCGAACAGATGGGCGAGCTGGTCGGGCAGATGACCGGCCGATTGGTGATCAAACAGACCGTGGGTCGGTATACACCGGGCCAGTTCGCAGAACAGACAGTGGGCTATGCGATCGGCGGCGCGATCGGGCGCGAAGGCGGTAAACTCCTCGTCCAGGTCGTCGAGAACCAACGCGGCGAGCCGGTCGAAGTCGAGATCGAAGTCATCGACGAAACGGAGATCGAGGACAGCGAGGATATCTACGAACTCGATGAGGACGATCTAGACGGTCTCGATGACGGCGATGGATTAGACGAGTTCGGCGATAGCGATAGTAATGAATCCGGCGAGTCCGGCGAGTCCGACGAAAACGAATAGAACACCGTTGCAGCGGCAGGCTTCAGTTCTAAGTGCTTTGCGGCGTTCCGTATGGATGATGGCAGACACACTCAACGATTCGAACGTCGCGATCTTTCTCGCACAACGGGGGACGGAGGAGCCGGAGTTCACCGAGCCAAAACAGGCGGTCGAGGACGCAGGGGCCAGCGTCGATGTCCTCGGGACGGAAACCGGCGAGGTCGAAACCGTAAACAGCGACCTCGAACCGGGCGGCTCGTATGAGATCGAGAAAACGTTCTCGGAGGTTTCCTCGGATGACTACGACGGACTGGTCGTTCCGGGCGGCACTGTCGGTGCGGATACCCTCCGACTGGACGACGATGCAGTGAGCTTCATTCGGGAGTTCGCGGAGGCGACGAAGCCGATGGGCGTGATCTGTCACGGCCCGTGGACGCTGGTTGAGGCCGACGTTGTCGAGGGCCGAACCCTAACCTCCTACCCGAGCCTCGAAACCGATATCCGCAACGCGGGCGGCGAGTGGGTCGACGAGGAGGTCGTCGTTGACGAGGGAATGGTAACCAGCCGGAACCCGGACGACCTGCCCGCCTTCTGTGAGAAGGTCATCGAAGAGATCGACGAGGGACAGCACTGAAGACGAGCGCGAGATCGGCGGGCAGCCGAGGACGGTTCCCGGTGAAACGAGCGCCCGGATTAGACAGGTGCCAGCTGGCGCAGCTTCCGAATACTGGAGTTCGGATTATTAGCGTACAAACTGTACTACTTTCATTCCCAACTTCGAACCGGACGTACAGCTCCTGCTGTTGGTATATTTCACGGATATAACAGAACGCAACGACCTCAAACTCATACCTCTCACCGATGTCGTCGGGATGCACAACGAGGACTGACGGCAGCGCCAGTCGAAAAACTGAGTCGATACCGGACCGCGGGCCGCCCGATGAATAGCCCCAACCTTTTTCTTGTAGACGGTGACTGGCGGGTATGGAACCTCGGATCACCCGGATCCAATCGACGGAGTTCGCCTACCCTATCGAGGACGTTGGAACCGACAC
>JADFQH010000041.1 GCA_022561895.1 Methanobacteriota archaeon
GGAGGCGATGCGCGAACTCGCGGACGGCGACGGTGCGGATCGCGAGACGGTGATCGAACGGGTTGCAGAGGAGTACGGCGTTTCCCCCGAAGCCGTTGACGACGCGATCGACAGCGCGCTGTTGAGCGGGCGGTGTTACGAGCCACAAGAGGGCGTGTTAAAACCGATCTGATGGCGTTAGTCGAGCCAGTTCCCGAGGAGCCGGCGGCGATCGCGGATCTCGGCGAGGAGCGCGCGCTCGTGCTCGCGGATTTTCACGCCGGGATCGAGCAGGCGCTCCGGTACGAACACGGCGTCGAGGTCGCCAGTCGAGCAGAACATCGCCGCGAGCACGTCCATCGGCTGGTCGGGGAAACTGGTGCAGAGCGGCTCGTGGTTCTCGGGGACTTCATGCACTCGATCGGCGGCCCGAGTGGTGCAGAGCGGGGCGAGATCGAGGTGTTTCTCGAATCGCTTTCCATTCCTACCACGATCGTCAAAGGCAATCACGACGGGGATATCGAATCGATCGTCGAGAACGCGCGTTCGCCACGGACACCCGGTGAGATTTCCGAAGTGGTCGTAACGCCGGGCAGTGGCGCTCGAATCGGCGATGTGGGCTTCTGTCACGGCCATAGCTGGCCTGCGCCCGAGGTGCTCGGCGCGCGGGTGGTCTGTGTGGGTCACGAACACCCACGGGTCCGGTTGACCGACGAGGTGGGAGGGAGTCGAAGCGAACGGGTGTGGCTCCGGGGGCAGTTGGGCCGGAAGGCGTTCGCCGACCGGATCGAGGGGTGGACAGACACTGGTCTCATCGTTTTCCCGGCGTTCAACGAGCTGATGGGTGGGACATGGGTGAACGTTGGAAACGAGTTTCTTTGTCCGTTTCTGCCCAAAGGGTTGGATGAGGGCGAGGCGTACTTGCTGGATGGCACACGATTGGGTCCCTACGCAGCGATCTGAAGGGGATCAGAACGGCGTGTATCGACCGCAGCTCCTGTCGAAACGTAGATTCCGACAGGCAGTGCCCTTAGGTTGCTCGAATCCTTACAAAAGGTAATGAGCGAACAGCGGGCCGCGTCGGGTTCTGCGGCCTTTACCCATCTCGGCAACGAGGTCCGGGCAGCGCTCTCCGACCGGGGGTTTTCCACGCCGACCCCACCCCAGCGTGAAGCGCTCGCGCCGCTTGCCGCAGGCGAGAACGCGCTCGTCATCGCGCCCACCGGGACTGGCAAGACCGAGACGGCGATGTTGCCGGTGTTCGACTCAATATCCCAAGCCGAAGATCGCTTTGGCATCTCCGCGCTCTACATTACGCCGCTTCGGGCGCTGAACCGCGATATGCGTGAACGCCTCGATTGGTGGGGCGAGGTTCTCGATATTGAGGTCGCGGTGCGCCACGGCGACACCTCCGACTACCAGCGCCAAAAGCAGGCGAACGATCCCCCTGATGTGCTCGTGACCACTCCTGAAACCGTTCAAGCGATGCTCACGGGTTCAAAGCTTCGAGAAGGGCTCTCCGATCTCGCATTCGTCATCATCGACGAGGTCCACGAACTCGCAAGCTCGAAACGCGGCGCTCAGCTTTCTATCGGACTGGAGCGCCTCGTCGAACTCGCGGGCGAGTTCCAGCGGATCGGTCTTTCGGCGACCGTCGGCGATCCCCACTCCGTTGGAGCGTTCCTGACCGGCAATCGCCCGTGTGCGATCTGCGAGGTCGATGCGGGCAGCCGACTCGACCTTCGCGTACTCACCCCCGAGATCGAGGAAGGAGACGAGCAGTTGGCGAGCGAACTCGTCACCGAACCCGAGATGGCGAGTCATGTCCGCGCGATTCGAGAGATCGTCGAAGAAAACGAATCGACCCTGATCTTCGTCAACACCCGTCAGACCGCAGAAGCCCTCGGCTCGCGGTTCAACGCCCTCGAAGCAAATATTGGAGTCCATCACGGCTCGCTTTCGAAAGAGGCCCGAATCGAGGTCGAAGACGGGTTTAAAGCCGGCGAGATCGACGGGCTTCTCTGTACCTCCTCGATGGAACTCGGGATCGACGTCGGGAGGGTCGATCACGTCGTTCAGTACGCAAGCCCGCGAGAAGTCTCTCGTCTGCTCCAGCGTGTGGGTCGGGCGGGCCACCGAAGCGATCGGATCTCGGAAGGAACGGTAATCGCTACCAGTCCCGATGACGCCCTCGAATCGCTCGCGATCGTGGATCGCGCTCGACGGGGCGACGTCGAACCCGCCGAGATTCACAACGGAAGTCTCGATACGCTCGCAAACCAGATCATGGGACTGGTGATGGGCCAGGGAGAGATCCGTGCGGCGAGAGCCTACGAGATCGTCACCCGCGCCGCGCCGTTTGCAGAGCTTCCGAAAGAGACCTTCCGAGAAGTGGTTCGAGAGCTTTCTACCAACAGAATCCTCTGGCTCGACGAGGAGACCGATAGTTTGGAGAAATCGGGCGGGACGTGGCAGTACGTCTACGCCAATCTCTCGATGATCCCCGACGAGGCGACCTACGAGGTGCGCGATGTCGCGAGCGGGCGCGCCGTCGGCACGCTGGACGAACGGTTCGTCACTACCTTTGGAGAGCCGGGCGCATCGTTCATCCAACGCGGCGAGATGTGGCGGATCGTCGAGATCGAAGACGAGGAGGAGAAAGTCAGGGTAAGTCCGGTCGAGAACCCCGCAAGCGAGATTCCATCCTGGGTCGGCCAGGAGATCCCCGTACCGCAGGCCGTCGCCGAAAACGTCGGCGAACTCCGGCGGGTTGCCGCTCCGCAGTTCGCGAACGGCGCGGATCGAGAATCGGTTGCCCGCGAGTTCGTTTCGCAGTATCCGACCGATCTCCATACCGCGAGCGAGGCGGTAGAGCCGATCGAACGCCACGTCGAAAGCGGCCACCCGCTCCCGGCTGATGACAGGGTTTTGATCGAGTTTTCGGGAGGAACCGTCGTAATAAACGCCTGCTTCGGCCACAAGGTGAACGAAACCCTCGGAAGACTGCTTTCGGCGCTCTTGGGCCAACGCACCGGCTCGTCTGTGGGACTCGAAACCGATCCCTACCGGATCGAACTCACTGTCCCTTCAGGGGTTGCCGCCCGCGACGTGATCGAGATTATCGAGGAAACCGACCCGGCGCACGTCGAGGCGTTGATCGAGCTGAGTCTGAAGAACTCGGATGCACTAAAATTCCGCCTCGCACAGGTCGCAGCGAAGTTCGGCGCGCTCAAATCGTGGCAAGGCTCTCAGGGATCGATCTCGATGGATCGCTTGCTCGGCGCGCTCGAAGACACCCCGATCTACGAGGAAGCGATACGAGAAGTGTTTCACGAGGATCTCGATGTTCCTGGTGCTTCGGCGGTGATCGAACGGATTCGGTCGGGTGAGCTTGCCGTCGAACGCGTCGGCGAGCGCACACCATTAGGTATCGGCGGGCGCTCTTCGAGCACGGAACTCCTCGCGCCCGAAAACGCCGACGCGAGCGTGATCGAAACGGTCAGAGAGCGAATCAAGGAGGACCGCGTGCTGCTTGCCTGTCTGCACTGCAAGGAGTGGGATCGGACCCAGAAGGTCGAACGAGTAAGCAAGCAGCCCGAGTGTCCGAGCTGTGGCTCGACGATGATCGCCGCGCTCAACCCGTGGGCCGAGGAGGTCGTAGAAGCGGTTAGGAAAGACGAAAAAAGTGCCGAGGAGGAGAAGGAGACCCGGCGGGCCTACACGGCTGCGAGTCTGGTTCAGGGCCACGGAAAGCAGGCGGTGGTCGCGCTTGCTGCCCGTGGCGTCGGTCCCAGAAACGCCGCCTACATCATCAACAACCACCGCGAAAGCGAGGACGACTTCTACCGGGATATTTTGCAGAAGGAGCGAGAATACGCCCGGACGCAGGCCTTCTGGGACTGATCAACGAAACCCTTATATCTGAATCCCACCTACAATGGGATCATGGGACTGATCGACTCGAAAGGGCGAGTCACGCTTCCTCAGGAACTCCGCGAACGGATTGGGCTATCCCCGGGTACGGAGGTCGAGATCTCCGCACAGGGCGAGCGCGTGGTGATCGAACCGGAGCGCGATCCCGAAGAGATCGAAGCACGGATGGACGAGCTTCTCGGGGATCTCGAACGAACAACGGGAGAGGAAGGCCCGGTGGATCAGCTCGCTAGCGAACACCGCGATCTCGTTCGGAAGCAGGCTGAGCCGGATGAGTGACGGTCCCGTTTTGTTCGATGTCGGAGTGATCGCGCTTGCACACGCGGAGACGCCGGTCAGCGAACCGGCGCTCGAATACGTCCGCGAGGCGATCCACGGTGATCTCGACGTAGTTGTTCCATATGCGGCGGTGGTCGGTGCGCACCACGTTCTGCGTGGTGTGTATCGAATTTCACGCGAGACGGCGACGACGCTCCTTTCTAATTTCCTCGATGCTCGCCGAATCCAGTGGCACGGAACGCTCTCGGAAGCAGAGATCAGGTCAGCACTCGTGATCGCTGGTGAGAACAATATCGATGGATGGGACGGTTACTACGCGGCCGTCGCAAGAAGAGCCGGCGTATCGAGAGTTCTCACACTCGATACGGATTTTGATCGCCCCGCGGGTATCGAATCCGAAGTCATCCTCTCACGTTCTGAGTTTGGGGAACTCGATCAGTTTATTAGCGAACTATCCGGATAGACTTCCGCGTGTTCTCGGCCATGAGGCGGCATTACTCACACAGCGAATAAGTATTCCGAACCTGCCAGCTCGACGCACTGGCTACGAGAACACCTATCACATCCCGTCGAGATCGGTACCTGAAAGTTCGACGCTCACGTCCCAAAGCCGCCGCTGGGTTCGCTCGTCATACGACGCCGCAGACGACCGGGCGCGCTCGCAGTTCTTGAAATACTCGCCGGTCGTGTCGGCGACCTCGGGCGAGGCGGCGAGATAGACCGGCGTCTCTGCACCCTCGACGACGCTTTCTGCGAACGGCCCCGAAAACGGCTTTGGCACGCTTCCAGTAAGGAGAGACTAGCACGGATCGGTGCGGGCAGGTCGCGTCCAAACCCGCTTCCGGGCACCGCACCGGGGTGGAGGCAGTTCGCCGTGATCGTCTCGGCTCTGTCGGCGAGTTCGTAGGTAAAGAGGACGTTCGCCAGTTTCGACCGGCTATAGGCGCTCCATCCGCTGTAGCTTTCAATAGTGCGGAGTCCCTCGAAGTTCATCGATGTTCCGTGGTGGGCGTCCGAGGAGACGGTGACTACGCGCCCGTCTGTTTCTTTGAGCAGTGGATAGAGATCGACGGTGAGCGAAAACGGTGCGAGGTGGTTGACTGCGAACGTCTGCTCGATCCCGTCCTCGGTCAGACAACCATCGGTAAACAGCCCACCCGCGTTGTTCACGAGACAGTCGAGGCGGTCGTATTTTTTCACTATCTCGGCGGCGAGATCGTGAACTGCCTCCTGGGAAGCGAAATCAGTCAGAAAGAGGTCCGCGCCGTCGGCGTCGGTCTCGGAGAGTGCGTCGAGTAGCTCTTCGCCCTTCGCCGAACTGCGACCGTGGATGAGGACGTGTGCGCCGAGGCGACCGAGCGCGAGCGCCGTCTCCCGACCGATCCCGTCGGTTGCGCCAGTGACGAGAATCGTCCGTCCTGAGAGATCCTCGTTTTCAACGCCCGCACCGACTTCCGCGCGGTCGGAGCTCATACCGACGAGTCGGGCCGACGTGACATAATCTCTTATAACCCCGGCTACCGAACCACGGCGCATGAACTTCGCCTCGGGCGTCTGGTGGTACGTCATCCCTCCGTTGTTGCTCGTGTTTCCGGCGTTTATCGTCAGTCCCACTCTCGCAGGAGTGTTCGTGCTCGCCGCCGCCTTCACCCTGTTTTTCTTCCGCGATCCCGAGCGCACACCCCCCTTTACGGGACTCGTCTCGCCGGCCGACGGGAAAATCTCCGAGATCCGTACCGAGGGTGATCGGATTCGACTCTGTATCTTCATGAACGTCCACGATGTCCACGTGGTTCGCGCGCCCGACGACGCACAAGTCGAGCGAGTCGAACACGAATCCGGCGGCTATCGCCCGGCCTTTTCGAAGGAGTCCGATCGAAACGAGAAGGTCCGCGTTGGCTTTGCGGACAGCGAGGTGACGCTCATCGCCGGAGCCTTCGCTCGACGAATCACGCCCTACGTCGAGGAAGGCGACGAACTCGAACGGGCCGAACGCCTCGGTCATATCGCCTTCGGCAGCCGCGTGGACGTGCTCCTCCCTCCGGAGATCCACTACCCCGATCTCCGAGTCGAGCGCGGCGAGAAAGTAACGGCGGGAGAAACAGCAATCGCGAGCAAGCCGGGAGCGAGCGAGGAGTGGGAGTGGGGTCAAACACAAGAGGAGAGCTGATCAGCGCGACGGCTCGACACCCTCGCGGGCGGCGTCGAAATGCTCTTTTCCGATCCGGATCTCGTCGGCTCGGGAAGTGGCCTCCTCGGGGCCGTACTCGTCTGCGATCTCCCTGATCGCCCGCATCGAAGCCGCACGCGAGAGCGCCGCGAGATCCGCACCCGTGTACGAATCGAGCTCTTTCGCTAACGTATCGAGATCCACGTCCTCGGCGAGCGGCTTATCCCGAGTATGAATCTCCAAAATCTTCCGGCGGGCGGCCTCGTCGGGCGCGGGCACCTCGATATGCGTTTCCAAGCGGCCGGGACGGATCAGTGCCCGGTCGAGCGCCTCTTTCCTGTTGGTAGCAGCGAGCACGACGAGGTTCGGGTTATCCGCTAGTCCGTCGAGTTCGGTCAGGAGTTGCGAGACGACTCTCTCAGTCACCTCGTGGCCCTGCCCGCGCTCGGCTGCGAGCGCGTCGATCTCGTCGAAAAACACGATGGAGGGTGCGGCCTGTCTGGCCCGCTCGAACACCTTACGTACTGCTTTCTCGCTTTCGCCCACGTAGCGATCCAGCAGTTCGGGGCCCGCAACGTGGATGAAATTGACCTCGCTCTCGCTTGCGATCGCGCGCGCGAGCAGCGTCTTGCCGGTACCGGGCGGCCCGAAGAGCAGCACGCCCGAAGGGGGCTCTGTCGCCGTCTTCTCAAACAGCTCCGTGTAGGAAAGCGGCCACGCGATGGCTTCCTGTAACGTCTGCTTTGCCTCCTCTAACCCCCCAACGTCGTCGAAGTTAGTCTGCGGGGTTTCTGCGACGAACTCGCGCATCGCGGAGGGATCGACCGCCGCTCGGCCCGCGTCGAAATCCGCGCGGGTGACGGTCAGATCCGCGAGTGGCCCGCCCGTGTCTTTGTACCGGCGCAAGGCGTTCATTCCCGCCTCGGTCGAAAGGGCGTGGACGTCCGCGCCGACGAACCCGTAGGTGTGTTCTGCGAGCCGATCCAGCGAAACGTCGTCTGCGAGCGGCATTCCCCGTGTATGGACCTCGAAGATCTCTCTCCTGCCGATGGCGTCCGGAACGCCGATCTCGATCTCCCGATCGAAGCGCCCGCCCCGCCTGAGCGCGGGATCGAGCGAATCCACCCGATTGGTCGCGCCGATGACGACCACGTCCCCGCGGGCATCGAGGCCGTCCATCAGCGAGAGTAACTGGGCAACCACACGATTCTCGACGTCGCCCGAGTCGTCGCGCTTTCCTGCTACTGAATCGATCTCGTCGAAAAAGACGATCGCGGGCGAACTCTCGCGCGCTTTCTCGAAGACCTCGCGGAGTTGCTCCTCCGACTCGCCCTTGTATTTCGACATGATCTCCGGGCCGGAGATGTTGTGGAAGCTCGCGTTGACCTCGTTTGCGACGGCCCGCGCGATCAGCGTTTTGCCGGTGCCGGGCGGCCCGTAGAGCAGGACGCCCTTTGGTGGGTCGATTCCGACTTGGCGGAAGAGTTCGGGCTCCGAAAGTGGGAGTTCGATCATCTCGCGAACGAGGTCGAGCTCGTCGTCCAGCCCGCCGATATCCTCGTAGCTGATCCGACCATCGCCCCCCTCTATGGTTTCTGCGGCCTCGACGTCCGCTGGGACCGTCACTCGGGTCGAGTCGGTGATTCTAACGGTCCCCTCGGGATCGGTGTCGGTAATCGAGAAGGGACCGACCCCGAGGCGTTCGATTCGGATCCGTTCGCCCGTGCGGACGGGACGATCCCGAAGGTCGCGCTTGACGGCGCGCTCGACGCTTTCCGCGTCCTCCGCCGAGATCGATACCGGCGGCGTGATCGTCACCGACCGGGCGTCCTCGACGGTCTGTTTCCGTACCCCCACGGTGTCACCGATACTCACACCGGCGTTCTGCCGGGTGTCGGCGTCGATCTGAATAGTCTTACTCTCGGCGCCCGGGCCGGCGGGCCACACCTTTGCAACGGTGGTTCGCTCGCCCTCGATGAGAACGGTGTCGCCGCTCAGTACGGAAAGGGTCTGACGGGCGCGTTCGGGAAGTCGGGCAACCCCGCGGCCCGCATCGCGTTTTTCCGCGCCACGGACCGAGAGGGTTACGTCCGAGTCGCTCATGTCACAAGAGAGGAGACGTGTTGTCTTTACAATTCTGACTCCGGGCTGTCGGTCGCAGTGCCGGTGGATCAGGTCGGACCGAGTTCGATACCGACCTCTTCGGGTTCGAGCACGTCGGGTAGCTCCTCGTCGCGCTCGCCCATAACGTCCGCGAGGATCTCCCTGAGATAGGCGTTGAACAGTTCGGGATGTTCACTCATCGGGAAGTGACCGATCTTCGCCGTCTCGGTGGCGGTTGCGCCCTCACCGATCCCCTCGGCGGTTTCTCTTCCGTCTTCGGGCGTCGTCAGATAGTCGTACTCGCCATTGACGATATACAACGGACAGTCCTCGGCGTTCACTTGATCGAGCTTCTCCCGATAGTCGTGGTCCTCGGAGTAGTAGTAGAGATCACCTTTGAACACGCCTGTTGCACCCTGCTCGTAGAGATACATCGTTTCTCTGCGGGCTTGCTCGGGACTCTGGGGAGCCATCAAGCCCCAACACGAGTAGGCGTTGACTTCCGTCGTGTTCACGTGAGGATGATCGAGCCAGTCGATGTAGAATCCCGGACTGTGGGCGCTGCATTCGAGACCGATGAGCGCGCGAAAGCGCTCGGGATACCAGTCGGCAAGTTCGAGGGTGACGTTCCCGCCCATGCTCGAACCCATGTAGATCGGGTCTTCGAGTTCGAGGGCATCGGCGATCCCGACGATGGTTTCGGTGAACCGCTCGGCGGTCAGCGTGTAGTCTTCCTCCCACCACGCGTTGCTCGTGGGCGGGACGGATTTGCCGTGAAACGGCAGATCGTAGGCGATGACGCGAAATTCGTCGGTGATCTCCTCGTCTGCGAGGAGGTGACGCCACTCCTGGTTGTTGCAGCCAGCGGTGTGCTGACAGAGCAGCGCAACCCCGTCCTCTGGGCCGTTCTCCTCGAAATAGATCCGGTGGTCGGTGCCATCAACCTCGACGTGGACGTAGTTTCCATCGATCGGCTCGACCGTGGCACCACTGCCCGTCGCGGACATTCCTGTCGTAGGGAGGGGACCTCCGTTGTGGGCGACTCGCATCAGGTCGAGTGTGCGCTGGAGCGCCCGTAGATTCTGGAAGATCTTCTTGTTGTCGCCGGTGAGCTGGAGGTGGCCCTCATCGCCCGCGACCGCGCTGCGGTAGTGCGAAGCGATGATTTCGTGGTTAAAGGCCGGCGGCTCCTCGCTGACGAACTCCTCCCACGCCTCGCGCGAGCCTTCGACGCCGAACGACCACCGATGATTCAGCGCGGGGTTCGGGACGATATCCTTGATTTTCCCCTCACTCATTCGGATCAGGGTCCGGTCGTCGCCGATCTGAATGTAAAAATTCTCGCTAAAGACATCGTGACCTCTGACATCCAGTTCGGGATCGCTGTTGACGGTTTCTCGGTACGACTCCCACCACTCGTGGCTTGCGAGTTCTGTGTCGTTCATCGCTCGAAAGATGACACGACGACGAGCGGCAAAGAACTACTTCAAATACTTGGAGGTCGAACCATCCGAAGATACACATCTCCGGTCGATCCGAACGACTTCAGTTCCGATGAACCGACGTAACGCATTTGGTTCGCGACGCCACAGTATGAGCCATGGTAGTACGGACCGAGCAGGACGATATGACGTGGTACAAATGCGAGGGCTGCGGTCTCATGTTCGACGAAGAGGAGGACGCCCGTCAGCACGAGGAAAACTGCGACTCCGAAGACCCCTCGTACATCCAATAACTACACCTCGTTGACCATCTCGTAGGAATGTTCGCTCATCTCGTCCTCGGCGAAGACGAACACTCGGCCGCGGGCGATCTCGGGATCGGCCTCGACGAGGACGCTGTGGCCCTCGGTCCTGACGTCGACCCCTGGAAAGACCTCCTCGTGTTCGTTGGATTCGACGAAGATCCGTCCGACACCGGTCGATTCGAGGACAGCGTCGTGGGTTTTGAAGTCGTTGACGTAGACCATCACACCCTCGGTTTCGGTGGGGTCAGTCACGAGAATATGGACCTCCTTTCCGGGCGGCGTTCTGAGGGTGTCGTTCACTTTCTTGGGTACGCCGTGGTAGAACACCTCCCGACCGTCGGTATACGAGACCGCAACGCCGCTTTCTGCGAGTTCGATCCCCAGCGTCGAGGGCGAGACGTTGCTGCGTTGGCTCATTACTCTTTCTTGGGCGTGCCGGTGGAAAAGGACCGCGTTCGAAGCGCGTAAGTACGGACCCCGAGTTCATCCAGTATGACCGGTCGGGCACACGCCCCCGCGGCGGGCACGATCCTCAACGCGCTCGCAAACGAACGGGGCGCGGCGTTCGCGATCGATCTCGAAACCACCGCGACCGTTTCACTCGACGACTCTCGAACTATCGATGGCGAGATCGACGGCGCGCCCGAGGCCGACACCGCGCTGATCGAACGCTGCGTCGAACTCGCTATCGAGCAGTACGGCGAGGGAGACGAACGAGCAACGGGCGCGAGGGTGCGAACCGAAAGCGAGGTGCCGCTCGCAGCTGGATTAAAGAGTTCGAGCGCCGCCGCAAACGCGACGGTGCTTGCGACCTGTGATGCACTTGGCGTCGAAGTAGATCGGCTCGAAGCCTGTCGGCTGGGCGTGCGGGCGGCCCGCGAGGTCGGGGTAACAGTAACAGGAGCGTTCGACGACGCCTCGGCGTCGATGCTCGGCGGGGTGACGGTCACCGATAACACAGAGGACGAACTGCTCGCTCACGAAACGGTCGAGTGGAACGTTCTCGTGTGGACGCCGCCCGAACAGGCCTTTAGCGCCGACGCGGATGTCGAGACCTGTCGGAAGGTCGCCCCCATCGCGGACGTGGTCTGTGAGCTGGCGCTTCAAGGGAGATACGGACAGGCGATGTCGATAAACGGCTTTGCGTTCTGTGGGGCGCTCGGCTTCCCCACGGAGCCGATGCTTGAGGCGCTCCCCGACGTGGCGGGCGTCTCGCTTTCGGGCACCGGCCCGAGCTACGTCGCGGTCGGCGAACGACAGACTTTAGCGGATCTCCGGGATGAGTGGGAACGAAGAGATGGAACCATATGGCTGACAACGACGCGGACGACGGGCGCGCAGAGGGGATGAGTCTGGACGAACTGCGCGAGGAGATCGAAGAGATCGATCGGGATCTGGTCGAGCTGATCGCCCGGCGAACCTACGTTGCGGATACGATCGCCGAGGTAAAATCCGAGCAGGGGCTGCCGACGACCGACGAGGGCCAGGAACAGCGCGTGATGGATCGCGCCGGCGAGAACGCGGAACGCTTCGACGTCGAGTCGAATCTGGTGAAGGCGATCTTTCGACTCCTAATCGAGCTGAACAAGGTCGAACAGCGCGAGAATCGGTGATTCAGTTCAGCCCGAGGCTGTATTCGTAGCCGTTTCGATGGTGAACGATTGAACTGTTTACCCGAGACCGATACGTTCAAACGGGCGAGCAAGTAGTAGGGAGTACAGTGGCTTATACAAGCGTCAACTCACGGAGAGCGGTCGCTATAAGCAGACAGTGGTCCAGAACCTGCCGTCGGTTCTGGGGTGGGGACAACGATCGATTGGGCGAGTTCGGGGACGACTGAGATGGATCGGTGGACGCCGTTCGGCCTCGAAGGCACTGATCGAGCAACCAAGGGCTTCTTTTTCGGGACGATCACCGCGCTCGCGGCGCTCGTCCTCGTCGGGCTGCTCTACCCATCGCTTCTCGAAAACGCGCTGAACACCGCCTACGACTGGGTGCTGTATCGCTTTGGCTGGTGGTTCATGGTGCTCGGCGCTGTACTGGTCGTCTTTACCTTCTTCATGGCGTTTTCGAGATACGGCCGGATCAGAATCGGCGGCGAGGACACTGATCCGGAGTTCGATACGTTCTCGTGGATCGCGATGGTGTTTACCGTCGGCTTCGGGAGTTCGATCATCGTCTGGGGGGTTGGCCAACCCATCGACATCGTGAACAACCCGCCGCCGTCCTCGCCCGTCGCGGGGGCCTCCATCGAGTCGCTCGCGCTCGCCTTTATGTTCCTCCACGAGTCGTTCCCCGGAATGGCGATGTGGTATCTCCCCTTCGCCATCGGCTTTGGGCTCATGGTCTACACCGAGGGCGACACCCCCTATCGGATCAGCTCGATGATGACGGTCCTTATCGATCGCGAGAAACATGGATGGCTGTTCTGGCTCGTCGATCTCGCCGCGCTGATCGCCATCGTCGGCGGCTTAGCCACGACGCTTGGCTTTACCGCCCAGCAGCTCGCCACCATTCTAAGCGACGTCTTCGGAGCCGAGACGAACCTCGTTACCTACGGGCTGTTCGCGGTCATCGGGCTGATTTTCTTGGGCGACGTCTGGCTCGGCCTCCATGCAGGAATCCGCAACGCCGCCCGATTCACGTTCGTCCTTATGCTGATCACGTCGGGCTTTCTCCTCGTCGTCGGTCCGACACTGTTCATCCTCAACATCACGCTGGATGCGACGGGAATCTGGCTCACCAACCTTCCCCGGCTCGCGCTCTACACCGCCCCGACTGAGGGCGCACAGTGGCCCCAGAGCTGGACGAGCTTCTGGTGGGCGTGGTGGGCGGCGTGGGGTCTTTTTGTAGGAAGTTTCGTCGCCCGCGTCTCGAAGGGGCGAACCATCCGCGAGACGTTTCTCGCACTCGTCGCCGCGCCGACTCTCCTTACCTGGCTCCAGCACGGCATCATCGGCGGCTGGGTGCTTTCACCGGACTATATCGAACCCGTCAGCGAGTCATTCGTCGAAAACGACATCCCTGCGGCGGTCGCGACCGCGATCACGCTGACCCCCTTCGGCACGATTCTCGGCATCCTCCTCGTACTGATCATGGCGGGTTACGTGCTGACGACACTGGATTCGGCAGTGTATATGCTGAGTGCGATCACGCTCGGCGACGAGGAACCCAACGCGCGCAACCGGGCGTGGTGGGGCGGCGTGCTCACGTTCCTCGGGATCATGACGCTGAATCTGCCCGCCTTCAGCGCGATGGAGGCGTTTTCCCCGGTGATGGCGCTGCCCGTCACCCTGTTTTTCATCGTACTGATCTATACGAGCTACGTCACCGCCCGCAAACACTACCGCGCGGAGCTGAAAGAGCCGGGCGAGGAGCCGTATCTCGCTATCACGCGGACGAGTGATTCGTCCGAAACGTCAACTGAGACAACGCGCGAGCCAACGGACGACTGACCGCTGATCCGAGCGATTTTGTCACAGTAGTCCGTACGAATCCTCGGATGGAGACGCTGTACGACGTCCTTGGAATCGACGCTGACAACATCGAAGCCGCTGCGTACCTGGAGTCAGCAGACCGACGACTTGGTGCCGTTCCCACTACCGAGGGTAACCAGCCTGAGAGCGCACCTCCTCCCTCATCCACCGGCACCGCCCAACCCACCTCCTTCGCCAACGACCGCTACCAGGTCAAGCGCTTCCTGGGAGAGGGCGGCAAGAAGAAGGTCTACCTGGCCCAGGACACGCTGTTGGACCGAGAGGTCGCCTTCGCCCTGATCAAATCCGAAGGCTTGGACGACACCTCCCGCAC
>JADFQH010000346.1 GCA_022561895.1 Methanobacteriota archaeon
CGCCTACTCGGCCGTGACCTGCGGCATCCTCCACGGCGCGATGGCCGATTCGCTGGTACTCTGTCACACCGCCGGGCGCGAGGAGATCCACGGCTACGAGGAGTTCCCGATCCCACCGATGGAGGAGTATATCGACCTCTACGAGGGGCTTGCCGCGCCGATCCACGAGTGCGAGGTCGCCGCGGGTGCGCTCAACACGATGGATATCGTCGAAGACGGCCCCGCGAAGGACGCCGTCTCCGAGTACGCTTCGGATCTGGGCGTGCCCGCGACCGATCCGGTCCGGTTCGGAGCAGACGAGCTGCTGGAGGCGCTGCTGTGAGCCTCGACACCGACTTCGAGCGCGTCTCGCTGCCCCTCGAATTTCCCTTCACCATCTCGCGGGGGACGATCGAGGAGGCAGAAAACGTGATCGTCCGGGTGAGCGACGGCGACCACACAGGGATCGGCGGGGCGGCCCCCTCACCGCACTACGGCGAGACGACGGAAACGGTCGAGGCCGTGCTGCCGGCGCTCTTAGAGATCGTCGAGGAGGTCGGCGACCCCCACGAGTTAGCGAGAATCGAGCGCCGAATGCGAGAGCGGGTAAACCGAAACCCCGCGGCACGGTGTGCGATATCGATCGCGCTGTACGATCTGGTGGGAAAACGTCTCGACCTCCCGCTCTGTCGCTACTGGGGGCTCGACTCCGAGCGAACGCTCGAAACCTCCTACACCATCGGGATCGACGACACCGAGCGACTGGCCGAAAAGACCGCGACAGCCCGCGAACGCGGCTACGGCACGCTGAAGGTCAAGTTGGGCACGGAGCGAGACGAGGAGATCATCGAGACCGTTCGAAAGGAGGCTCCAGAGGCGACCATCCGAGTGGACGCGAACGAGGCGTGGTCGCCCCGCGAAGCGGTTCGGAAGATCGAGGCGCTTTCCGGGTACGGAGTCGAGTTCGTCGAACAGCCCGTTCCCGCCGAAAACCCCGAAGGAATGGCCTTCGTCCGCGAGCGCTCCGCCCTTCCGATCGCCGCCGACGAGTCCTGCGTAACGCTTTCGGACATCCCGCAGGTCGCCGAGATCGCGGACATCGCGAACGTCAAGCTGATGAAATGCGGATCGCTGCGCGAGGCGCGGGCGATGTTCGAGGCGGCGCGCGCCCACGGGCTCGAAACGATGCTCGGCTGCATGAACGAGTCGAACGCCTCGATCGCCGCGGCCTGCCAGTTCGCACCACTGCTCGACTACGCCGATCTCGACGGTTCGTTGCTGCTGGCCGAGGACCCCTACGAGGGTGTTTCGATGCCGGCTGGCGAGATCGACCTCGACGGGATTGGACGGCCGGGAACGGGCGTCATTCGCATCGAACAGTAATCACGGTGACTACTGAAAAAGTGCGCGATCCGATGGACTGGCGAAGAATAAAAAATGGCGAGGGAGAGCGGCTCGGATAGGCGTCGTTGTCGACGACTGAAATCGGCTACTCGTTTCGTTCGGTTCGCTCGGTTCGTTCGTTCAGCTTCGCTTCGGTTTCCTCGGAGACGGAGAACAGGCTGGTTCGGTACTCCGGCGGGACGTGTCGAACGTCCCAGTGACCCATCGGCATCGGACGGCTCTCGATCGACTCACGGAGTTTGCTGATGCGAAGTCGGACATGTTCTCGGTCGGTCGGTGGTTTCGGAGCTTTCATCGTTCGATCAGTAGGGTGGTCAGCGAATGGGCGGACGCTATCAGTCTCTCTACTCTCACTGCCGAGCGGTCCGGTTCGCGCTCGGCACACCGGCCGACGTTCTCTACGTATAAAGTCTATACGGCGACCAAACGAAGAATGCGCATCAGTCGGGCAAACCAACGACCGTGATATCGTAATCGGCGAGATCCTCGGGTGATTCGAGCAGGATAACCTCGAAGCTCCACTCGGTCCCGCTATCGAAATCGCTGGTGGTATCAAGATAGATTCCCAGCATCTCGCCGTCGTCGTTGTACACCCGCACGCGCACTTCGGCGCTGCTGAGTCGCGTCTCGCCCGCGTTCTCTGCCGTTCCTTGCACCGTCGAGCCGGTGTGTCCCCCCTCGAAGACGAACTCGTGATCAGTGATCGAAAGATCCGAAAGCGGAGCGAGGTCGGGCTGTGGCTCCTGTTCTGCAAGATCCTCGGCGGTCGCCATCTCCTCCGTCGTTCGCTCCTCGCCATCGATATCCTCGGGGATCTCTCCCGCTGCGTACTCGGGTTCGGACGAGGAGTCCGAGCCGAGACAGCCCGCGAGCCCACCCGCCATACAAGCGCCAGCGATCGTGAGAAAACCGCGGCGAGAACGATCGAGTCTCCTGGCTGTCATTGCTGTGATCCACCCCATTTCGTTCGTATCGTCTGCGTCATCACGACTTGACTGAGTGCCCGCGTCCGTTTGAGTGTGCTGCAAGCATATACTGTCGGTCATGGGAGATTGACGACGATGATCGATTTGGTGAGCCATAGCGGGTTTTCAGTCCGTCTCTACCATCGCCGAGTCACGTAGTTATGACCGACAGTATACTGTCGGCTGTAGTCCATCAAGCGGATTCGTTCGTGTAGCGACAACCGATAGCACGGACTATAGATCGCTATCCGCATCGCGTTCGGATTCCCTGAGAATGAACGGCCCCATGGCGAGGGTTCGCTGGGCGACGGTCGCGATCCGAAGGATGTACGTAAGCAGGATAACGAACGGGATCAGGCTAATCGTAAAGGCCCCGCTCGTCAGCAGCACGAGGTTGTCGACTCCCATCGTTGCCCCCGAGACGGCATCGACATCGACGTACATGAGCATCCCCGCGACGACGACGAGGGCGGGGACCGCCGCATAGAGGATCGCCCGCGAGAGGTTGATCAGCTCCCACTGGAAGTACAGCGTCTTGAAGTGTTCTCGCGCCGG
>JADFQH010000042.1:0-6665 GCA_022561895.1 Methanobacteriota archaeon
AAAGTCGTTTACGTCGATCTGCCCTATGCGCTTCCCGATATTTTCGCCGGACTCAAACAGTCGGTGACGCTCGCGGTCGTCGGCGCGGTGATCGCCGAATGGATCGTCGCGGACAACGGACTCGGGTTCGTCATCCTGCTCGCCTCCGAGAACGTTCGCACCGATATCATGCTCGCAGCGCTCGTCGTTCTCGTCATCGAGGGACTCCTCCTCTATGGGGGGGTCGTTCTCGCTCAGCGCGCCGCCACTCGCTGGTCCGCAGTCGAGTAAGCCCGCAAACGGCTCCACCAGCCGACACCGGTGTATCCGTTCACACAGCTACAGCCGATAGTAGATCCGCTCGACTGCGACCGGAATCAAGTAAAAAACGACCCCAAGGATCGAAAGGACGACCAGGGCTGCGTACGATTCTGCGGTTCTGAGATAGGTCGCGCTGATGAATACTCGAAAACCGATCCCTGCTTGGAGTGTGACGAACTCCGCGACGACCGCGCCGATCACGCTCAGGGTCGCGGCGATCTTGGCTCCCGCGAGCACGCTCGGAACGGCTGCCGGGATCCGAACGTGGACGAAGACCTTCCAGTCGGGTGCGCCGACCGACTCCATCAGCGCGAGATACTCCCTCGGAGTGTCTCTGAGACCGTCGAGGGTCGCGATCGTCACCGGAAACACTGTAAGAGTAGCCACGAGCAGCGCGCGTGCGGGGATCCCACGACCGAACCAGAGAAAGAGCAGGGGCGCGATCGCGACCAGCGGCGCGATCCGCAGCGCGACGACGTAGGGCAGGACGGTGCGGGTGACGGTATGAGAAGAAACCATCGCGAAGGCGAGCGCGAGGCCGATCACGATGCCGGCGAGCAGCCCGATGCCGGCGGTAAGGGCGGTGACGGTGGCGTCGGCGATCAGGATCGGATAGGTCTCGGAAAGCGCGTATACGACATCAGCCGGCGAAGGGAGGATCAGCATCGGGATCTCGTAGACGACGACGAGCGCGTGCCACACGAGCAGCAGCCCGATCAGGACGACGAGCGGCGGGAAGAGGCGAGTCACAATCGTCCGTCCGTCCCTGCCATCAAGGGAGTAGTCACTACTAAACAACGGCAGATATCGGCGATGTCGGTCGGATTCCCCGTTAGCCATCAACGATGCACTCACTCCTCGGTCAGATCGGCGTAGTCGGCGACGTACTCGTACTCCGTATCCAGATAGTCGTTCGTCCACACAGTTCGAGCGTCGATATCGTTCTCGAAGAAGCCGCCGGCGTCGAGGGTGTCGTAGGTCTCCTGCCACGGATCGGGATCGCTCGCCCCCCAGCCCTCCTCGCGAACAGTGTCAGAGGGCATGTACTCGGTGCGCATCACGTCCCACTTATCGCGCTGGTTCTCCCTCACTTCTTCGAGCTCCGACTGGGCGGAGACGAGCGCGTCGATCGCCTCCTCGGGATGCTGGTTCGCCCAGACCGCTCCCCGAGCGGTCGCTCGGAGAAACGATTCGACAGTGTGGGGGTTCTCCTCGCCGAATCCCTCCTCGACGGCCACCAGATGGCCGTACGAGGCGATCGTGTCGGCGGTCGGGAGCGAATCGATCCCGTAGTCCTGATGCTCGGCGTCGACCACGTCGCTGAAGACGCCCGCCGCCGCGTCGATCTCGCCAGTCAAGAGCTGTTGGACCGTATCAAAGCCCGAGTCGACGTAGTCGACCTCATCGAGCACACCATGAGAGTCGAGATACGCCTCGGTCATCTGGCGAACCATCCCCGGCCCGCTTCCAAGCGTCCGACCAGCGAGCTGTTCGGGATCGGTTAGCTCCTCGCCGAAGTTCTCGGGTGCGCTGAAAACAGTGACGGGGTTGTGCTGCATCATGACGCCGACGGACTGGGGGGCGAGTCCTTCGCTCGCGACGGCGAGAACCTGATCGCTGCTCGTTATTCCGAACTCCGCATTCCCGATCCCGACCTGCTGGGCGGCGAAATCCGATCCCTGTCCGCTCTCGATATCCACGTCAGAAAACCCCTCTTCGGTGTAAAACCCGTTTTCGAGCGCGGCGAAGTAGGGCGCATGAAGCCCGCCGATCCGCCAGTTGAGGACGAGCGACACCGAGGACGTTTCGGGATCGGGCGTTTCCGAGCCGGTGTCGTCATCCCCGCCCGCTCCACCGCTGTCCCCATCGCCCCCGTCCCCGACTCCGGGATCGCGTTCGCCGGTACAGCCCGCAAGCGCCACCCCTCCGACCGCCCCGATAAACGCACGTCTCGTATGCTGCATGATATCTTTCATCGAATAGTGGGAAGCCCCCGGTATAAACTATGTGGGTAAATAGTTAAGTACTCAACTGAGAACCCGTCCGCAAACCCTGTCGGAACCCACAGGTTTGTATCGGTTCGGAAAGTGTGTGATCCAGTGGCAGCCCTGATCGTCGCTATCGTCACGGATCGCCCGTTGCTCCGGCAGGCGGTCGTGCCGCTTACGGCGTTCAGCGGCGTCGTGATCGCTGGGATCGTCGGGCTCATGCTTCTGGGGGATGTCGGCGTGATCGAGGCGACGTTCTGGCTGGTCGATCTCACGAGCATCGAACTGCACTTTTTGGAGGAGGACGGTCCTGAAACGGCGACCAAGGCGTATGCGGTTCTCGTGACCGTTTCACTCGTGGTCACCGGGCTGTGGGTCGGCGAGACGGTGCTTTCTGCGGCGTTTGGCGGCCAAGTCCAGGAGGAACTCAGACACATGCAAGCGAACCGAGCGATCGACAGTGCGACCGATCACGTGATCATCTGTGGCTACGGGATGTTCGGCCGGACGATCGCGTCCCGGCTCCACGAGAACGGCAGGGACGTCGTCGTGATCGAACTGGATGAACTGGAGTTCGAACAGGCGCTTGCCGACGACGTGCTCGCGCTGCACGGCGACGCCCGGCGCGAGGAGGTCTTACGAGAGGCGGGAATTTCGCGGGCACACACGCTCATCACCGCGATCGACGACTCGAACGCGAACATCCAGACCGCGATCACGGCCGGTCAGATCGCTCCAACGGTTCGGCTTATTGTACGGGTCGGCGACGCGATGTACGAACCGCTCGCCAGACGGGCGGGGGCTGACGAGGTGATCATCCCCGAGGTGGTCAGCGGCGAGAAAGTGACGGACTCGCTCTGATCGGTTCGTTTCCATCACGTTCCCGGCCAACTCGATCGTCCGTTCGATGATTCCGTCCGAGTGCAAATAGTTCCCAGCAGCAGCAGGCCAAAGGGTATACTCTCTGGTAGCGGAACAAAACATCGTCCGCGTACTATGCGGATAGATAACCATGGCAAACAGCTATCAGACACGGCGGCGAATGCTTCAGATCATCGGCGCAGCGGGCGCAAGCAGCGTCGCTGTCGGTTCAGCGGCTGCGAACGAGGGTAGTTCCGACGGGTGTGAAGTCGAAGAACTGGACGCGGGACTCGATCATGCATGGGGGATCGTGTTTCTCCCGGATAACCGACTTCTCGTCACCGAGCGAGAGGGGCGGCTGAACCGCATCGATCGGGACACCGGAAACGTTGAGGTGATTGACGGCACGCCAGAAGTGTACGACCAAGGGCAGGGCGGACTGCTCGATGTAACGCTTCATCCTGACTTTTCGAACGAGCCGTGGGTCTATCTGGCCTATGCCGCTACAAACGAGGAGGGGGATTCGGCCACCCATCTCGGCCGGGGCAGGCTCGACCGGAACTCGACTCGTCTCGAGGAGTTCGAGGAGCTGTTCGTGGCCGAGCCGTTCATCTACTCGGAACAGCATTTCGGCTCCCGGATCGTCTTCCAGAAGGACGAACTCTACATGACGACCGCCGACCGCTTTTTGAAGGACTTCGGACCGGATCACGTCTCACAGGACACGAGCAACGAACTCGGTGCGACGCTACGGCTCAATCCTGACGGCTCGATCCCCGACGACAATCCCTTTACTGACGATTCCGACACGGCCGACGCGATCTACAGCTACGGCCACCGGAACGTCCAAGCGATGACGGTCCACCCCGAGACGGGCGAGATCTGGCAGGCCGAACACGGCGAGGAAGACGGCGACGAGATCAACATCATCGAGGAGGGCGGGAATCACGGCTGGCCCGTCGCGACCTACGCCTGTAAGTACGGAACCGAAGTACCGATCGGAGATCCACCTCACGAGCGCGACGATACGGTGGACCCGGTCTACTACTGGGAGTGTCCCGACCCCGATGGCGGCTTCGCGCCGAGCGGTGCGACCTTTTATGATGGTGAGGCGTTCCCCGACTGGCAGGGCGACCTGTTCGTCGGAAACATCTTCCAAGAGTATCTCGGTCGGTTCAGCGTCGATGGTCAGGATGTCGAGGAACTCGATCCGCTCTTAGCGGACTACGGCCAGCGGATCCGCGACGTCGAGGTCGCACCCGACACCGGCTACCTGTACGTGCTGCTCGACGAGGAAGACGCCCCGGTCGTCCGTATCGTTCCCGAATAATCGATCCTTCTCCGTTTTTTCCTATCGGGACGCGGCGCGTTCGATCACGCTCACGAGCGACCTAACGGCCTCGTCGACCTCGCCCTCATTCGAGATCGGCATGATCGTCGCGCCCGTTTGCGTAGCATAGGTCACCGCCGCCGCGCGGTTTAACTGCTGGTGGAACGCCACGATCGTCGAGGGCTGGTCGGGGTACTCCCGATAGGGGGTCTCGTCGCGCCGTTCGATGACCGTTTCGGGTTCGGCCTCGATCGAGACGAGGAGATCGGGGCGCACGTCCGAAAGCGATGTCGCCGAGAAACCGGGGAGAAACCCCTGTGGTGTTCGGACGACGAACCGGGAATCGACGATGAGCGAGTGCTCGCGTCCCCTCCTACTGATCTCCTCGCCGGCCCGGCGCTGGAGGAGCTTGTGCTCCCGGATCGGGAGGGCAGCGAGCTCATCGCGGCTCGTTGCTAACCCCTGGGTCGCCGCCTCTTCGAGCATCACGTCGCCGACGCTCACCAGGACGTACTTCTCGCCGAGTTCGCGCCGCGCGCCGGAACAGACGTGTGAGCTGCCGACGCCCGGAACTCCCGAAACAACAGCGACAAGGTTCTTAGAAGTGGACATCGTCGGTCTCCTGTGGGTTCGGCCCACGGTCGTCGTAGTGCTTTCGGCCGATGTAGCCCTCGCCGAGCGAGCCAACGAGCGTGTCGTACAGCTCGTCGGCCGAGTGGTACGTCGGATGATCATCCGTGCGACCGAGCACCGCGCCGATCGATTCCGGCTCCCCATGGGGTGCGTCGAGTTCGATCTCGCCCACCAAATCGAGGACGGTTTCGTGCTCGACGGGAAAGGAGAACTCACTGATGAAGCGATCCCGCGTCTCTGAAAGTCTCATGCTAACAGCGACCACGGGACAGTAGTTATTAAACGTGAGGTATAGTGCAGCGTTTACGAGCGACCCCTTACTCCACGTCGTCGTGGGTCAACAGCGGCCGCTCACGCTCGCCCTCGGGCGGGTCGTAGGTGATGATCTCCAGTAGATTTCCGCTCGGATCCAGGAAATAAAACCCCTCGAACTCGTCCCAGTCGTAGGGTCCCTGTTTGGGGAACTGTCCGTCGAGTTCCGCCGAGAGTCGGTCGTACTTCTCGCGGGGGGCATCGAACGCGATGTGGGCCTTATCGAGCGGGTGGGCGAGATCCGCCGCGTCCCACGCGTCGGCCCGTCCGGTTTCGGCGAGCGTCACCACGGTTCCGCCGGCACGGAACATGGCGTGTGCTCCCTGAAAGTCCTCGGGCGGTCGGAGCAGGTCGAGTTCGAGGTCGTCGAGATAGAACCCGTAACACTCGTCGAGATCGTTCACATCGATGTTGATGTGATCTACGGCGTCCATACCCAGTAGCCATGACAGACCAACACATATACTATTGGCTTCTAGTCAGTCACGACCGCCCTCTCGTAGAGAGTGATGCTCGAACCATTGAAACGTCTCTAGTGTACTATTGTACGGAGTATTCTGATACACGGCACCATAACTATATAGTTAATTCCTGCGTACGAGCGCCGGATGTCACGCCAAGGTCTTGTTACGCTGGTGGTCGTCGGATTGATCGTCGCGACGTTGGTCGCAACTGCGCTCGTCGCCGCTCCGGTACTCGCACAGGAGGAAGGGGGAGCGGGCGAAGAGGAGGAAGAGGGTGGTCTCGAAGGTGCGATCGAGGAGTTCGTCGAAGGACAGGGGCTGTTCGGCGCGGTAGTCGTCCTCGCCATTGGAACGGTGCTGTTGATCGTCTCCGCCGAGAAGCTGATCAGCTATCTCACTCGCATGGCGCTCAGATCGAAGATATCGCTGTTCGCACTCGCGATCGTCTTCACCGGGTTCGAGTTCGACGATACGATCCTCGGACTCGCGCTCGCGGCGGGCGGACTCGAAGGCGCTGCCCTCGGGACCGCCCTCGGCACGGGGCTTGCGATCATCGGCGTGACGCTCGCGCTCGCGGCGATTATCCAGCCGTTCCCGGTGGATCTCCCGAACGACTACATCGCCCTGTTTGCGCTGTCGCCGTTTCTCCTCGTGCCGTTCGTGCTGTTGGGGACGCTCACGCTCGGTCCCGGTCTCGTTCTGTTGGGCTTTTTCGTCCTGACGTTCGCCTATTTCATCGTCAGAGAGCGCCAGCGCGAGATCCCGGTTTTCAGGAAC
>JADFQH010000042.1:6675-8352 GCA_022561895.1 Methanobacteriota archaeon
CCGGGCCGAAGTAAGTCAACCAGCTGACGTACCGCTGGTCCAGCGGCAGCTTCATGCCAGCGGCAAACCGGCGAAGCCGCTTCGCCAGGCGGTCCATGGGGAAGTTGCCCCCAACCCCCTCAGGTAGCCGTCCGATGAGCCGCTCGATCACCTGCGATCGCACGACCCGCGGGATGCGCTCGTACCTCTCCCCCTGAGTCAGGCCGAGATAGCGCGGGTAGCCAAGGAAAGCTTCGTCTCCGCCGGTACCCGACAGCGCCACGGCCACCCAAGCTGACGGCGGTGCGAAAACTCAGTCCGATGGCGGCACGGTCTTTCCCGAGCCACTCGCGACGATCCCCGAAGACCGCCTGATCGGGGATCGATCCGGTTGGATCTGGTTCGGTCTCTCGATCGGCGCACTTGCCGTCCTCGTCTTTGCAGCGATGTTGCTAGAGGCCGGTTCCGAGGTCGCCATCGAAGGACTCGGCGTCGAGGGAACCGTCTTCGGCGCAACGGTGTTGACGCTGATTCTCACCTTCGAGGATATCCTGCTCACGATAGAGCCAGTTCGCCGGGGTGTCCCCGAAATCGGCGTCGGCAACGTCATCGGGAGCGTGCTCTTTTCGATGACCGGCAACGTCGGAGTGCTCACGCTCGTCGCCACAGTCACTATTGCGCCGTCCGTCCTTTCCTTTCACCTCCCGGCGATCATCCTCGTGACCGCCCTCGCCGCATACTTCATGTACGGAGGTGAACTGAAGCGCTGGCACGGGTTCTTGCTGTTCGGTCTCTACGTTGCCTACTGGATCATCGCGCTGACGGTGTTCGGCGGCGTTCCTATCGGTGACTGATACGGACTGCTATCAACAGTATCATCGTTCCTTGTGACGCTTACCTCCCGATTCGCGTGGCGTACTCGCCGATCACGTCCGCATTCGTATCGAGGAACTCGTTCGTCCACACGGTTTCTGCGTCGACGGCTCCTTCGAGGAGGTCGGTTTCGGCGAGCGTGTGTTCGAGCGTTTTCCACCGCGTGGCGTCGTGGTTGCCCCAGCCTGCCTCCCGAACATGCTCGGTGAACTGAAGTTTCTCCGAGGCCGTCTCGAACTTGATCCGTTCTATCTCCCGATCGCGCTCTAGGGTCGCGTTGCGGGCAACGAGCGCGTCGATCGCTGCCTCGGGATCGTTCGTCGCCTCGATCCACCCGCGAGCGGTCGCTCGGAGAAACCCTTCGACAGTACTGGGATTCGCGTTGGCGAACTCGGGGTTCGTCACGAGCGTCATCCCATAGATCGGAAGAAAATCGCCGATCGGGAGTTCGTCGGCTTTCCGATCGTGTTCGCGTTCGAGTTCGATTCCATTGGTAACGACGCCGACGGCCGCATCAACCGACCCATCGAGCAGCTGGTGTTCGACGCGGTGATGCGTGTGTGGATCGACATCGAGGAGTTCGACCTCGTCGCGAATCCCGGCATCCGAGAGCAGCTGGGCCGCGAGAATTCGGGTCTTGGTTGCCGAGGGTGCAACCGTCCGGCCTGCGAGCTGTGTCGGATCTTCGAGTAGCTCGCCGAAGACATCTCTGAGAGAGTAGACCGCCGCGGGCGTCTTCTGAGTGAGCGCCGCGACGGCAAGCGGCTCGTGGCCCTGACTCCGAACGGAGAGGACGGCGCTCGCCCCCGCGAGAGCGAAATCCGC
>JADFQH010000042.1:8362-13995 GCA_022561895.1 Methanobacteriota archaeon
GCCGCGTAGGGCGAGCCGTGGCCCTCGACGAACTGTACCTCCAGCCCCTCCTCCTCGTAAAACCCGCGTTCGCGAGCAAGGAAGTACGGGGCTTGAAAGCCGTTTGGCTCCCAGTTGAGCTGAAAACTAACGGAGGGAGGAGCACTCATTCTTCGACCACCAGTCTGAACAGACCCTCGGGCAGGTGATCGACGCCGATCGCCTCCTCACCCGCGACATCGAGCAGGTGATCGAACAGCTGATTCATCCCCTCTATTGTACTCTCGTCCCAGTCGGCGACCACCATATCGCGCCAGCCGTCCCGCACGGCGCGGATCACTTCGGAATCGTTCTCGTACATCAGTTCGTTGCCGATGGTTTCCCAGATTTCGTCGTCGCTCGTCAACTGATCCACCGCCTCGCCGTAGGCGCGCTTGAATCCGCGGATTGCCTGTGGATTCGCCTCGAAATACTCCTCGCTCGTCAGAAACGTCGAGATCGGAAGTTTTCGATCCGTTCCCGACAGCCGCTGAACGAGTTTCGAGACGGGAAACGCCTCGCGGTAAGGGCCGGTCTCGGTGATCTCGGGCACGATCGGCCAGAACTGGAAGATCCCATCGACCTCGCCCTCTTGAAGCATCTCCGTGAGTCCGACTTTCGACCCCACTTCAGTAGGAGTAGCCTCCTCGTCGGGATCGAAGCCGTGGAACTCGCGGCAGGCTGCTCTGGTCAGGATCCAGTTCTTATCGAGGCGACGGACGACGCCGAGACGCTTCTCACGAAGGTCCTCCAGTCCATCGATATCGCTGTCTTCGGGCACGACCAGCCCTCCGACGGTTCGGCCATAGGGATGGAAGGCGACGATCGGCGCACCCTCGGCTCGCTCGCGTGCGGTCGAGATGTAGTCGATGTCGATCAGATCCGCATCACCCTCCTGTAACTTCGCTTCGACCGTCTCGACCCCGCCCTCTAACTCATCGGAAACCAGTTGTACATCGAGATGAAAGCCGTGATCGTGATCGAAGCCGAATTTTTTGATCGTATAGAGCATATACCGCGGGCTGCCGTTGTGCTCGAAGCGGGCACGCAGTACAGGAAGGTCGCCCGGATCGTCGTGAAGCGCGTCGAGCGCCGACTGTTGGGTTTTGGCGTCCATCGTTACTGTGAGGCGACGATGGCGTCGATATCCGCGCTGTCGTCGACCAGCTTTCGTTCCTTCATCCAGTTCAGATGTTCGTCTAAATCCCGCCGATCCGCCCGGTCTGGGACTTCGTAGCGGGGGACGGTGATTTCCGCCCGAACCGCGTCTATATCGACCTCCTCGAAGAGGTCGGGAGCCACCGTCGCGTCTTTTTCGAGCATATCGAGATACTCCTCCCGATAGCTCTCGGGGTTCGCGTTGATCTCCATCGCCGCCCGGTCGTAGGCCGCCATGAACGCATCCAGGACCGTCGAATCCACGTTCTCGCCACCGACGATACCCATGTGGTTGTCGAACTGGAGAATTTCGCGAAAGCCCATCTGTTCTGCGAGCGTGCTCTGGGGGTCGAGCAAGATTGCCGCGGCGACCTCGCCATCCCGAAGCGCGCGCAAGCGATCGGTCGGCATGCCGAAGTGAGTGAGTGAAACCTCCTCGGGCTGCATGTGCTCTTCTAATGCGCGCATCGCCGTGTACTCCTGTCCGGTTCGTTGGTTGACGGCAACGGGAACGCCCGCGAGATCGGTCGGCTCCTCGATCGCCGAGTCAGGTCGGACGAACACAGTGTAGGGCAGATCGGCGAAGGTTCCCTTCGCGACGATCCGGCCGTCGTCCATCTCCCAGGTTCGCTTGATCGATTCCCACTTGCAGATCGGGTAGAGATCGACGCCGTGATCGGTGGTCAAGGAGGACTCTGCCGGGATGTATTTGACGTCCACCGTCTCCCGGTCGCGCTCGATCAACTCGACATCTAGCCCCGCCTCCTCGAAGTACCCCCGCTCGTGGGCTACCCGCTGGGGTAACATGAACGAAAAGGGAAGGTGAAACAGCCGAACCCTGGTATCTGTTGCCATGCTCACGAAGGGAGTAGGAGCGGTTCCACTTAAAAATTCCTCCAAAATATTTATAAGTGACTCGGCCTACCACAGATGCGAACAGATACCATGGAACGGATCAGCACCGACGAGGAAAACGCGACGGAGGTCGCTGAGGGCGTGTTTCTGGGCGATCTCGCGCGAGGGGACCGGGCGGGCATGAAATACTGGCGCGTCGAGCCGGGCGCGACCCTCCCGGCACATCGCCACGATCACGAGCAGATCGGCTACATGATCAGCGGGACGCTCGTGGCGTGCGTCGAGGGCGAAGAAGTACTCTTAGAACCGGGCGACTCCTACAGGTTCGCGAGCAACGAACACCACGGCGCGGAAAACAGGGGCGAGGAGCCCGCGGTCGGCGTCGGAATTCTCGCCCCGCCGCGAGAGAAACCCGACTGGGGCGACTCACCGAATGCGGAGCCGAGCCCGCAACGGTAGGGGCCATTGTTTTAGTTACCCAACCCAACAGATAGCCATGATTCACGCAACCGGCCCACTGCTTTCGATCGATGTCACGGAGCGCGCTGTCGAGAAAACGGATATCGCCGACTTCCTCGAGGAGTTCATCGGCGGGCGAGCCGCTGCGACCGCACTCGCCCACGAGCGAATCCCGTTCGACGCCGACCCATTTGGCGAGCGAAACCGCGCGTACCTCTCGACCGGCCCACTCCAGATGAGCCGGATGAGTTTCACTGGTCGAATGAACATGACCGGTCTCTCGCCGCTTACTGATGGACTTGTCTCGACCAACGCCGGTGGGTATCTCTCGCGGAACTTCGCCGACACCGGCTACTCGGTCGTCGAATTCGCTGGAAAGTCGGACGAACTCCTCGCGATCCACGTTACTGATACCGGCATCGAGTTCGAGGAAGTGCCGGAGCTCGCGGAAGCTACAGTTTCGGAAACTTCGGCGTACATGGCCGAGAACCACGACCTCGGATCGGAGCACTGTATCGCCATTGGGCCGGCGGGCGAGAATCTTGTTAGGTATGCCTCGGTGATGACCTTCGATTCGCGCGCGTTCGGCCGCGGCGGTTTGGGAGCCGTTCTCGGCTCGAAAGGGATCAAATGCGTTACCTTTGCGGGCGATTCGGCTCCCGAGATCGAGATCGCGGATGTTCAAGAGGACGTTCACCGCGAGGCCGCAACCAGCGACGATCTGATGCGCCGGCAGGGAACGACCAGTAGTACCGAGTTCATCAACGACAACTTCGCGCTTCCCACACGATACTTCGAGGAGTACGAGTTCGAGGAGGTCGAGGGGATCGGCGGGGACGCCGTCGAGGAGAAAAAATACAAGAAGGGAGCCTGTTCCGCGTGTGCCTACGCCTGCAAGCTCCCGACGAAAGACGAGGAAGAAGGCGTCGAGACCGAGGGGCCGGAGTTCGAGACGGTCTACTCGTTTGGCTCCTCGCAGGGCGTCGGCGATATCGTCGACGTGATGAAGGCGAACGAGCTGTGTGACGAACTCGGGATGGACACCATCTCGGCGGGGGTGACGGTCGCAGCCTACCTCAAAAGCGAGGACGCCTTCGGGGATGCCGAACTAGCACAGGAGACTACCGAGAAGATCGCCTATCGCGAGGGGATCGGCGACACGCTCGCGGAGGGTGTCGACCGCACACACGAAGAGCTTGGTGTAGACAATTATACTGTGAAAGGAATGGAGTTCGCGGCCCACGATGGGCGCGTGCTGCACGGACAGGGCCTTTCGTATGCCGTTGCGAACCGGGGTGCGGATCACATGTACGGCGGGATGCTCTCGCTCGAATACGAGGGGGAGCTCGATCCCGAGGGAACGAGCGGAAAAGCGGAACGGCTCGTTCACGAGGAAAATAGGAGAGTGATCCGCGATTCGGGGATCGTCTGTGCCTTTGCCAGCGGCTACGTGACGAACGATCGGCTGGCCACGCTCTTAGAGACCGAGTACGACCAGCTCCTCGAAATCGGCGCGCGGACCGTGGCCCGAGAGCGCCACTTCAACAATCAGCGCGGGACCGAGGGCGAGGCGGACGAACTGCCCTACGCCGAGGAGGTGCCGGATCTCGACGCGTCGATCGCGGAGTACTACGAAACCCGCGGCTGGAATAGTGATGGAACGGTCCCACAGAGCGCGCTCGATACGATCGCCGAGAGCGCGGTGGGGAGCCACGCCATCGCGGACGATTAGCGGGCAGCTGGCCACCGGCGGGCGTGATTACGTTTAAGTATCGTCGGTGTCAACACTCACGTTGACATGAGTGGATCAGCCAGCGACTCGGCCGCAGAGCAGATTCGTGTTTCGGGGCGAAACAAGGATCGTCTCGACCGACGGAAACGTGAAGGGGAGAGCTACAACGATGTTGTTGCGAGGCTCTTGGATGACGACCGGGACCTACTGGCCGGATTCGGTGCGGCGTCGCGCCGAGAAAACGGCGGACTGAGAGGAGTACACGAGGAGACTCAGCGAAAATCGTCCGAGCGAATCGATCGCCTCGCCGCCGGTCGCGGTAAAGAATGAAGATCCTCGACGCCTCCTTTCTCATCGATTACGAGGAGGGTGTCGAGGAAGCGAAGACGTATCTCCTCGACAATCGGGACGACGAGTTCGTCGTGCCCGCACCGATCCACACCGAGTACCTGCTCGGTGAGGTCCATTCGCATGGGAAGACGGATCTCGATGCGGCTCGCCACGAGCTCTCGTGGGCGACCGTCCATCCCACAACCGAACGAACATCCGATTTCGCGGTCGAGATCTCGGACGAGATCGGCCCGCAGGGACCCTATCTCACGGCGATTGACGCGTTGGTCGCGGGCACGTCGCGTGAACTCGGTGCACCGCTCGTATCGAGCGACAGCGACCTCACTCATCGTGAAGTCATGGACGTACTCGAGGTCGAAACGTATCTATGAGGGGCGCAGTCGGATCGAGTCTTTCATCTACAGGGGTTCTCATCGGGTTTCATCGTCTTCTTGCTCGCTCCCCGATCACCGGAGAGCGCGTCCCCGGGAGAACTCATCTGGTTGGCGACGATACTTCCTACGGAGGCTACCCACCGTAGACCGACGGCGTGAGCCGGATAACGTCGCCATCGTCCAACCGGGTCGCGGGACCATCGAGATGCCGGATGTCCTTTTTGCCCTTCGTAACGACCGTCGAGTGGGCGATTTCCTCGTTTTCGATAAGCCGTCCGTCGAGTTCGGGATACGTCGTCGAAAGCTCCGAGAGCAGTTCGCCGAACGTTTCAGCGTCCGTTTCATAGGTAATCTGTTTCTCACCGACATCTCCCCGAAACGGGCCATAGAACCGACACTCGACCTGCATAGCTCGCCGTACGGTCTCACCCCGGTTATAGTTAGTCGAGATACGCTCCGAATCCGTCGGCTCCGTCGGCCCCACTCGAATCGACTTCGGCAAGCGCTCGCTCGAAGCCCTCGCGTGTCAGGAATATCTCCTCGATTTCGCCGCCCTCGGTGACGTACTCGCGGACGGCGGCGGTCGCGGCCTCTCGGCAGACCGCCTCGATGTCCGCACCAACGTAGCCCTCTGTCTTCGCCGCGAGTTCGTCGAGATCGATGTCGGACAGCGGTTTCCCACGGGT
>JADFQH010000347.1 GCA_022561895.1 Methanobacteriota archaeon
CTTTGGGCTTCGAACTCGGCGATCGCCTCCGAGATCGCAAGACCGAGCGGTCCGAGATCGCCATCGACCTGCCGTACGGGGACCGGAGTGGACTGTGATTGCGTGGCCGCGGCGGCGCTGCGGCTAGTCGCGCCGTAGCGAATAAGCGAGTGGCGGTCCGCCGGCATGGACGTTTCCGACCGAAAGCGCTCGAAAACGGGTGTGCAGGGGTCCGCGAGAACGAACAGGCGTCGGCGTGCCTGTGCGGTGGGTTCGCCGAGAAACTGCTGACAGGCCTCGTCGTGGGCGGCGGGCATCCGCGAACCGACTACGAGGAGGTTCGATCCGCGCTGTTTGAGCGCGTCTAGCTCCTGTACAAGCGCTGTCGTCTCCTCGTAGACCGACTCGTTGGTCATACTCTCGCGGCGCATCCTCCGATCGTACTCTCAATGGATTAAAACATAAACATTTCGCCCGTACAGATCGGCTAAACTATCAATAATATTATACCAACGCGTCGATCAGCCGATCGAACGACGAAATTGGTCGATAGATTTTTGTCCGATATCGATACTATCATAGAGTGACGCTATGATTCCACCGGCGCGCAACGGACAGAGGGCCGACTCGGTGGCGATCCGATTCGAATGCGATGGCGAGACACTCGACATCGTCGACACCATCGAGCGACGGCGATACAGCCTGTCCCTGTCGTGTGCCGGTGAACCAGTACCGACAACAACGGACTCGTTTCGCTTTCCGGTCGATGATGCCGTCTCGATCGAAACGGCATCGATTACGCTCCCGACGGTGCTTGCGGTGTACGTCAGGGACACCGATGGGACGATGCGTTCGGAGACGACGCAGTTCGGGACCGAGTCGTTCCCCGCGGGCGCGTACATCCTCGAACTCTGTGCGCCGATGAAGCTTTATGTCCGAGTTGATGGCCCGCTCACGATCCGCTCGGAGATGACCCGGATGGAGATCGAGTTTCCGGAACGAGTACCGATAACCGTCGGCGCGCGCTCGAAACACGATCGGCCGGCGGCGACGGTAACGACGACCGACGATCCGAAAGACGTGATGGCCGCGATCTCGACGTTCGGATCGGCGCTGAAAACGACGAGTCCCGAGCGGTCGTATCCGACGCTCCGCGGGCATCCGCCGACGATCGAACGGGGAGAGGCGCTCTCGATACCGGATACTCTCACACCGTCCGAAACGGACGTGACGATCGAGATCCCGGAGACGCTCGGCCACGCCTTCTGTGTCGCGCCGCTTGCGTACTATCTCGGGGCGACGATCGAACCGGGCGACGATCCCTGCATACACACCGACAGCGGCTTCGTCCATCCGCTCGGGGTGGACAGCACGTTCGAATCCGAGGTCGAGCGCGTCCTAAAACAGACGTTTTTCTTGGACTGTGTGACCCGAACCGAGGGACTGTATCCGATCGATCTCCACGAACGCCGCGAGATCGAACGGGCAGTCGATCTCGATTTCGGGGACCTGTATGAGAAATCGATCGGCGAGCAGTTAGCGGCGTATCTTTCAGTGCCGTATTCGGTGATCGAACCGCACGTTCCCGAGTGGAAGCTCACCTCGCACGTCGAATCGAGGCCGACGAGCATCGAAATGCTGCCGTTTCTGGTGAACGATCTGGCGGTGATTCGGACCCCCGATACGAAGCACGTCTCGACGACACAGACCGAGACCACCGCGATCGAAGGGTTTCTCAGGAACTCCTTTACCAGAAGCACTCGCGAGGCGGCGAGCGCCCCCACCCTACAGACGGCGTCGTACGTCGAACCCGGTCGGACCGAATCGCTCGAACAGGCGTGGGTCGGCGACGAGACGCCGATCGGCGCGAGCAAGGCGACGCCACAGGCGTACCGCAATCGCCTCGCGCGCGAGCACTCGACTGGCGACATTTCGATTGCTGTCGTCTGTAATGACGCCGAGATGGCAGAAGAGCGCGATCTCGTCGATGACGTCTACGGCTCGCGCGAGGAGCTCCCCTTCGAGATCACCACCCACAAGAACCTCGCGCGCGAGGAGCTGCGAACGGTGCTCGAAACCGACGTGGACTTTCTCCACTATATCGGCCATATCGAACCCGACGGGTTCGAGTGTCCCGATGGAAAGCTCGACGCGGCGAACATGAGCGACGTCGGTGTGGATGCCTTCCTGCTCAACGGCTGTCTGTCCTACGATCAGGGGATGGCCCTGATCGACGGTGGGGCGATCGGCGGGATCGTCACTCTCACCGACGTGATCAACACCGGCGCGGTGAAGATCGGTTCGGCGCTGGCGCGACTGCTGAACAACGGCTTTCCGCTGCGGGCGGCCTTGGAGGTCGCCAAAGGTGAGGACATCATGGGCGGGCAGTATATTGTAGTCGGGGATGGAGGGATGACCGTTGTGCAAACAGAAAGTGGAAGTGCCTTCTTTTGTGAAATATCTAAGATAGATGATAAAAAATTCAAACTTAATATTAAGACTTATCCAAGTACTATAGAAGGGATGGGAAGCTTAGTGAATCCATGTGTGAACGGTCACGATACGCACTACATCAATTCCGGCAGTATCGACTCATTCGAAATGTCTCTCAAAGAGCTTAATGAATTTTTGTCGTTAGAAACAACACCAGTCGAGTCAAATGGTAGACTTTACTGGAGTGACGAACTTGATTTTGAGGACATAAATTAGGGGCCTGCGGTTACAGTTCCCATACCTGCCGCCGCATTCCCAGCCTGCGTGAGCAGCAGCAGGATCGTAAACAGGACGCCGGTCATTCGTGGGTGGTTCGCCAGATACGCTTTGATGCTGTGTTCGGACATCACAATAGACGCATCGACGCGCACTGATATGAAATTATTCGAAGATTGGAGATACTAAATATAGTCATTTAATT
>JADFQH010000348.1 GCA_022561895.1 Methanobacteriota archaeon
GAGAGGCCAGTCATTCCGTTGCTCATTCCCCAACTCCCCCATCCCCACCCCATCATACCCATCATCGGAGCGAACAGGACCATCAGCACTACTGGAACGAGGAGTGCCGCAGCGACGATGACGAGAATCGTCCGCAGGAGTGTCTCAGTGTCGGACATGCGTAGTTCTCACCCCGATACCTCGTAACCAGCATCTTCGACGGCTGAGGTCATCGTCTCGGTGTCAGTTTCACCGTCGATCATCACTGTGTTGGTCGTCCGATCGACCGAATTGAGTGCCCTCTCGGCGCTCCGTTCACACTCGTTACAGCTCATGTCGGTCACCGTGATCGTCTGCGTCATACGGATCATACTTCGTTCGAGACGTTTTTGGCGATTTCTGTTACGAATCAGTGACTCTATCCGTGAAATATTTTCGAAAATAAGGCAAAGTCCGAGAAACATTCAATACATTATGGGAGAGAAGTCACAACCATGAGGAGCCTCGATGAAACTGACCTCGAGATCGTTCGGTTGCTCAGCGAGGATGCACGTCGACCGTTCAGCGAAATCGCCGAACGTGTTGGACTCTCCCCTCCTGCCGTGTCCGATCGTGTGGCTCGCCTCGAAGAACAAGAGGTAATCCGGCGGTTCACGCTGGATCTCGACCGAACGAAATTACAGAGTCGGGTTCCAGTCATGGTCGAACTCGATGCGCAGCCCGAACGTGTTGAGCACGTTTACGAGGACCTGATCGAACTCGACGGCACGGAACACGTCTTTCTCACCTTCGATGGACGCATCTCTGCACACGCGAACGCACCCAATGATGATATCGGCAGCTGGCTTCGTCATGGAATCTCGATGGAACAAGTAACCGATTACGAGGTCACGCTCCTCGATAAGTTCGAGTGGGCAATCGATGTGACGGCGGCTGAGTTCGCGCTCACATGCCCTGTCTGTGAGAACTCAGTCGGGAGCGACGGGGTAACGGTACAGCTCGACGACGAGATCAAGGCGTTTTGCTGTCCATCCTGCGAAGAGCGGTACGTCGAGCAGTACGAATCGTTCGAGAGCGCCATCGATTCATAATCCGCTTTCGATTATTAAATTTCGGCCGCGCAGACCCCACCTTTCACAACGGAAATCCGCATGAACTGTCCGCACGTATATTTATTTGTATGAGCCAGCAACGAAGCCAGCTCGATATCTCGGGGATGACCTGTGCGACGTGTGCCTCGACGATCGAGGACGGACTCCAAGACGTCCCGGGCGTCGAGGAGGTCTCGGTCAACTTCGCCACTGAGCGTGCAGACGTGAGACACGACGAGGGCGTTTCGAGCGAGCAACTCAGGACGGCCGTTGAGGACGTCGGGTATGGAGTCGAAGACGAGGACAAGGGTGAGAACGCAGGCGAGGACGAGGAGTTGCGCGATCGCCTGCGGGTGGCGATCAAAGCGTGGGCGGTCACATCGCCGATTCTCCTCCTGATGGTCTTTATGTGGACGCCGATCGATCCCCTGAGCGCGTTTCAGATCGACCTCTTGATGTTCGTCTTCGCCACGCCCGTGGTCCTCTATTACGGCCGAACGACTCACGCCTCGGCGGTCAAGGGTATTCGGAACGGGACGTTCAACATGGATTCGCTGATCTCACTAGGAACACTTGCCGCGTGGCTTACCGGCGTAATGGTGTTCTATATGCCAGTCGAGAACTACGCTGGCGTCGGTGCGATGATCATGGCCTCACATCTCGTCGGGACGTATCTCGAAGACCGGGCGAAAGGTCGCGCGAGTTCGGCCATCGAGGGGCTGGTCTCGATGCAAGCCGAGACGGCGACGCTCACCGAGGACGGCGAGGAACGCGAGGTTCCGGTCGAGGAGGTCGCCGTTGGTGATGTAATGGTGGTTCGGCCCGGTGAGAAAGTGCCCGTCGACGGCGTCGTCATCGAGGGGACCAGTACTGTCGACGAGTCGATGGCGACCGGCGAGTCCGAACCGGTCGGCAAGGAAGCGGGCGACGAGGTGATCGGCTCGACGGTCAATCACGCGGGTCTGATCAAAGTCCGTGCGGAGAACGTCGGCGACGACACCTTCCTCGCACAGGTGGTCGATCTGGTCGAGGAAGCACAGGGGACGAAGGTGCCGATTCAGGGACTGACCGATCGGGTCACCAACTACTTCGTTCCCGCGGTCCTGACGCTCGGGCTGCTCTCGTTTCTCGCATGGTACCTCGCTCCGGGTGGAATGAGCGTCATTGCGGGAATTGCGGAGCCGTACCTTCCATGGGTGGATCTCACGCTCGATCCACTGACACTGGGAATCTTCGCGTCGGTTGCCGTCCTCGTCATCGCGTGTCCGTGTGCGCTCGGGCTGGCGACGCCGACGGCGCTGATGGCCGGTACCGGGAAGGCTGCCGAAAACGGCGTCCTCTTTCGAGATGGCGAGGCAATCCAGACGATGAAAGACCTCGACATCGTCGTCCTCGATAAGACGGGAACGATCACCGAGGGCAACCACGCGGTGACTGACGTGTTCACCGAAAGCGACACGGTTAGCGGTGATGGCGGTTTCATCGGGAGTGAGGCATCCCTCGATGAACGCGAGATAGTCAGACTCGCGGCTTCCGCCGAGCGGGGAAGCGAACACCCGATCGGACGGGCGCTCATAGAGTATGCCGAGGAGGCGAATCTCGACCTTTCAGTGCCGAAGGATTTCGAGGGCATCCCTGGGAAAGGAATAGAAGCGACGATCGACGGACGAACCGTCCACGTCGGGAACGCGACGTTCTTCGAGGACCGTGTCCCTCTTGCTTACGAGGACGAACTGAACGCACTGGAATCGGAAGGGAAGACGGCGGTTCTCGTCGGCATCGATGAAACGGTCGCT
>JADFQH010000043.1 GCA_022561895.1 Methanobacteriota archaeon
ACGGATCGAGACCCTCCGGGACCACTCGTGAAACCGAAAGCGGGAGTTCTCGATCGCCTCCTGGACGGGATCGGACTCGCGGATCGAGACGCTGATCCAGAGGACGAGAACACTGCCGATGGCTTTTCCAACCCCACTTACGAGCATGATCAGTCCTAATCGAACGGTCTCACCGAAACCGAGATCGAGCGGGGCGAACAGGACGAGTTCGCTCGGGAGCGGGAGGACGGCAAACCCGAGGACGAACGAGTAGACGAAGACGATTACCAAGCCGGGCCAACCGGTCGCAAGCGCGATGAACGATTCGGCGAGCGAGAGCAGCCAGTCCAGAAAC
Organism: Methanobacteriota archaeon; assembly: GCA_022561895.1. Taxonomy (GTDB): domain Archaea; phylum Halobacteriota; class Halobacteria; order Halobacteriales; family Halalkalicoccaceae; genus Halalkalicoccus. Next base: position 335 of record JADFQH010000043.1, read on the forward strand.
ACGACGAGAAGGGGAGAGAGATCCATACAGAATATAATCAGTCGACGGTATCTAAATATACTGTCGGCTGTTTCCGTTCGAGCGCACTGCCACGGGTCCGACGAGTTCCCGGATCTCGGACTGTGCCGATAGATCCGATGGGAGCGTACAGGACCCATTCGCCGCAAACGATAAATCGGATCGGCGACGAAGGTCTATTCGATCGTCCCTCCATGAGTCGCACGCTCGTCACCGTTGCGCTCCCGAGCCTGAACGAGCAGCGCCGGATCGGCGACTGTCTCGACTCGCTCGCCGCCTCGATCGAGGCTGCCCCCGACGAGTACGCCTTCGAGGTGATCGTTCTCGACTCCTACAGCGACGACGCGACCGTCGAGATCGCAGACTCCCACCCGGTCGTCGATCTCGTGGATTTCGTCGAGCGGGGGATCCTTCATGCGCGCCACCGCGGGTTCGAACTCGCGGGCGGCGAGATCGTCGTGAGCGTCGACGCCGACAGCCTCTATCCGCCGGAATTTCTGACCGAACTCCTCGCGCCCTTCGAACCCGATGTCGCGCTCACCTACGGCCCCGTCGAGGGCGAAAAACGGGCGAACATCGACGCCTCGATCCGGCTCGCCCTCCAGTACGGGCTTCCGTTCGTGGGACTCGACTGGGTCAGCGGATCGAATCGTGCGATCCGCACGCAGGATTATTTCGATGCGGGTGGCTATCGACTCGCGGTCGACGGCGATTCCCTGGCTCGCGTGATGGCCGAAGAGCAGCTGCTGTTTTCGCGCCGGCTCAGTGGGAAAGTCGTCTTCGCCAAGGGGGCGAAATCCTCCCAGAGCGCCCGCACCTTAGAACAGCTGTTTTTCCTCGGCGAGAAGGAAGGCGGGGAGAGCTGGGATATCATCAGCCCCTACAGTACGTTCTGTCGGTACAGGGAGAAGCTACGCCGAGAGTAGGGCGGCGGACGCGGTGGTCGGTGCGAGGTTGCTCCGCAACCTAGCGAAGGGGGAAGAACGATCCGTGAGCGGACCGTCGGTCCGCAAGCAGACGAAGCGTCCCGTGAGCGACTATGGCAATTAGTCGCGAGGCGTCTCGTGATTCTCACCTTGATACGATCCCTCATACGTGCCCGTGTGCTCGCCTTCTGCCAGCACGAGTTGGGCGATCCGTGCGCCGCGTTCGAGTTCGATGTCGTGGTGGACCTCCAAAAGCCCCTCGCCGCGGCCCTCGTAGCCGGCGTCCCAGACCGCCGTATTGAGCATACAGCCGTTTCGCATGAGCGACGAGCGGGGGTAGATGAAACCGACATGCCCCTCCGGGATTTTCACCAGTTCGTCGTAGCGAACGATATACCCGCCCGGTTCGAGGTAGTAGGTTTCGGGGACTTTGCGGTCGATCTCTGCGCTTGCGACACGCTTTCGCTCCCCGATCTCCTTGTCGTTTCGTGTGATTCGGCCGGGTTCGAGCGGCTCGAAGATCGCATCGAGCGTGAGATCGACGCCGTTGGGTTGGATCTGTGCCTCGGTCGTCCGTCCGATCTGTTCGGCGACGAAGGCTCCGTCGCGGTACATATAGGGGATTTTCGACGGGTCGAGTAAACCCTACCGAAACGACAAACCAACCCTCGTTGGAAGCTATGCTATCAAGGGACTATTCCGGAGGAGCAGTATCGGGAACGTGCTCTATTGTAAGCTCAGAGAGACCATACATAGATGGATCGAGCGCAGCGAATGATTCGTCATGAGTGTGAACGACTGGATCAGCGTCTCGGTGCTGATAGGCGAGAGCGACGATCGGTACGTCTTTCGCTTGAACATCGAAAACGTCCGAGAGGAGCCGTACGTATCGGTTGTTTCGATGCTCGATATGATCCATTGATTCGACAGCGCGTTGGCTACAGCTGGTGACGTTCGGGCGAGTAAGCAGCTCGTAGAAGATCCGTTCTGCGTTTTCGATGATCTCCCGTGTAAAACGTCGTTGTCCTCGTTGGCGGTCGAAAACGGCCTGTACCTCGTTGATGATATATACATCAACGATCGTTGATTTCTCCCCAGAATCTATCGCTTCGAGGAGGGAAACGGCATGCTCGTTGTGTGTATATGAACCACGGATCCAAACGTTAGAATCGAGAACGATTACAGTCACTTAGAAGAAGACCCTTAGTTGTCCTCTGCGTTCCGAATCTCTCGTTCGATTTCTTCGGTCGAGAGGCCCTCTCGCTCCAGTAGCTCCCGCATCTCCGCCGTCCGCTGTCGGTACGTCCGAGTCGAGATATCCGATCCATCGGAGCGGCCGTATCGTTCCATCTTTTCTGCGGCGGTTGTACGAGACCGAGAACGTACGTGTTCATCTTCGGACCGGGATCGAAGAGAAACGTACTGATGAGTGATATCGAGTACTCGTTGATGGACGGTGGTGACAGTACGATCAATTAGCGAGAGTATTCGAAGAACGGCACTGTCCGTCCGTTTGATCGGTTGTTGTGCAGTATCGGCCGTCCGTCGAAGCAGTTCGATCTGATATCGCGCTGCGTCCTCGACGAACTCTTCGACACTGTCGTAGTGATCCGACCGATCCACGAACTCGGAGATCTCTCTCCGCGTATCGTTCGACAACTCAGCGCCGTTAGAATAGCCGAGGTCGGAGTTACTCATACAATGGGATAGCTGATCGAGATAAATAGCTCTTTGTCCTACGCACAGCAACCACCTCCCAGTCTGCAAGCATTGTTTCCGTTCGTGCAAGAATTGCGCCACTGCATACGGTTTACAACGATTATCGGGTACACAAACACGCGGGATTTATATCCGTGGATAGCCGATGTTCGGATGATATGGGACAGACGCTAACGGAGAAGATTCTCGACGACCATCTCCTCGACGGCGAGCTCGAAACCGGCGAGGAGATCGGCATCGAGATCGACCAGGTGCTCACACAGGATACGACGGGGACGATGGTCTGGCTCCAGTTCGAGGCGCTCGATCTGGATGAGATCCAGACCGAAATCGCCGCCCAGTACTGTGATCACCAGACCTACCAGTTCGACTTTAAAAACACCGACGACCACCGATTTCTCAGATCCGCGGCCGGAACCTTCGGCGCACACTTCTCGCGTCCCGGCAACGGCATCTGTCACAACGTCCACCGGGAGAACTTCGCCGCACCCGGCAAAACGCTCTTAGGAAGCGACTCACACACCCCGACGCCGGGTGGGATGGGCGAGCTCGCGATCGGAGCCGGCGGGCTCGATATCGCCGTTGCGATGGGCGGTGGACCTTACTACATCGAGATGCCCGAGGTCCACAACGTTCGCCTCGAAGGCGAGCTTCCCGAGTGGGCAACGGCGAAGGACATCATCCTCGAGATGCTGCGTCGTCTCTCGGTAAAGGGCGGCGTCGGCAAAGTTCTGGAGTATACGGGACCGGGCGTCGAATCCCTGAGCGTACCCGAGCGGATGACGATTACCAACATGGGGACGGAACTGGGGGCGACGACCTCGATCTTCCCGACGGACGAGGAGACGAAGGACTACCTCGATCGTCTCGGCCGTGGCGACGAGCACGTCGATCTCCAGCCCGACGACGATGCCGAGTACGCGGACGAGATCGTCGTCGATCTCAGTGAACTCGAGCCGCTCATCGCAGAACCCTCGATGCCCGACAACATCGTTCCCGTTCGGGAGGTTGCAGGCACCGATGTCGAGCAGGTCATCATCGGCTCGTGTACCAACGGGGCCTACGAGGACATCCTACCCGCCGCGAAGATGTTAGAGGGCCGGACGGTCGATAAGCGGACGGATCTGATCGTCGCGCCCGCCTCGAAGCAGGCCTCAGAAATGCTCGCCCGACAGGGCTGGACCGCGGAGATGATGGCCGCCGGTGTCAACGTCTCGGAGGCGACCTGTGGACCGTGTATCGGGATCGGTCACGTTCCCGGTAGCGACTCGGTTTCGCTGCGAACCTTCAACCGCAACTTCGAGGGACGCTCGGGAATCGAGGACGATTCTGTCTACCTCTGTTCGCCCGAGGTCGCGACCGCCGCAGCCATCAAAGGCGAGATCATCGATCCGCGGGATCTGGCCGACGAACTCGGCGACCTCGAGGATCCCGGCTTCGAGATGCCTGATGAGTACGACGGCTCGAAAGCCGACCTCATCGCGCCCGACGAAGCCGTCGACGACGATCTCATCAAGGGTCCGAACATCGGCGACGTCCCCCTGAAGGACCCCCTCGACAGCCACATCAGCGGCGAGGCACTCCTGAAGATGGAGGACAACATCACGACCGACCACATCGTGCCTGCTTCGAGCGACATCCTGATGTACCGCTCGAACATCCCGAAGATCTCGGAGTTCACTCTTTCCCGTGTTGACGACACCTTCCCCGAGCGCGCACAGGCCACAGACGGCGGCGTTCTCGTCGCTGGCGAGAACTACGGCCAAGGCTCCTCGCGCGAGCACGCCGCGCTCTGTCCGATGTATCTCGGCATCGAGGCAGTCTTCGCCGAAAGCTTTGCGCGGATCCACAAGGCGAACCTCTTTAACTTCGGGATCGTCCCCTACACGATCGACGAAGAGACCTACGAGCGGATCGAGCAGGGCGACGATATCGAGGTCATAGACGACGTTCAGGAGGGCATCGCCTCGGGCGAAACCGAGTTCACTATCCGCGTGAACGACGACTGGGAGGCAACTGCCTATCTCGCGGCCTCCGAGCGCGAACGCGAGATCGTCACCGCCGGTGGGAAGCTCTCCTATACGAAGCAGCAGGCCGAAGAGGGCGGTACGGGCGCAACTCCCGCCGACGACTGAAGCAGGTAAGCGAAAGCGATTTTTTGAGGCTGTGGTGTTTTAGCGACGGAGTTCGTACACCGGTCTGTGAACCCGGACGCCGTTACACTCAGAGGGGCGACACAGGCCGATATCCTCTCGGTCTACCGGATCGAGAAGGCGTCGTTCCCCCAGCCGTGGCCGCTTTCTGCGTTCGAGAGCTTTCTCGGTCAGCCCGGATTCATCGTCGCCGTCGCCGGACAAGATCGGAATCCCGTCGGCTACGTCGTCGCCGACAGTGTGCCGAACCACGGTCGAGCAATCGGCCACATTAAGGACCTCGCCGTCGCGCCGGATCGGCGGGGAGCAGGGATCGCGACACGCCTTCTCTCACGGGCACTCGCCGTTCTCGCACGCGAGGGTGTCGGTTGGGTCAAACTCGAAGTCCGAGAGGGAAACGAACCGGCGCTCGCGCTCTACCGTGAGTTCGGGTTCGAACTCCGGCGACAGATCCCGCGGTACTACGCCGATGGGGAGACCGCATTGGTAATGGTGCGTTCGGTCGAGCCGTAAGGCCGTTAGGACTCGCACCCCTACGGGGAGTATGGGCTACACCTGTCCGATCTGTGAGATACCCCAACAGGACGAGACGCATCTGGCGAACCACCTCGCCTTTGCCGCCATGCTCGGCAACGGGGACCACGAGGAGTGGCTCGACGAGTACGTCCCGGAGTGGGAAGGGATGGGTCCCGAACGCCTCGGCGAGCGGGTTTCGACCTTTGCATCCGAAGCGGAGTTCGAGACGGTCTTTGAGGATACGACTGGCGGTCACGATCACCCGCCGCGATTCGAGGAGTCGGTTCCGCGCCAACGGGGGCGACAAGCGATGGGTGGGGACGTGGGTGACGTCCTCGCGGAGGCGGAGGCGATGACCCGCGAGATGTATGAATCCGAGGAGGAATAAGGCACGACGGGAAAACAAGCATATGGTCGAAACCGACGGCTGGCTGGCTCCCGAAACGCCCGAAGACGCCCGCGAACAGTACGAGTCGCTTGGAGCGACCGCACAGGTTGTGACCCGCGAGGTCGCAAAGGCGATGAGCTTCGACCGCGAGGAGTACAGCGAGCGAGTAACGGACGAGGTGGTCGAAACCGCCCGCGACGCGCTGTTTGCCTCGCTGCTCGAAGTTCACGATGGCTCGCGCGAGGCGTTCGAGGAGCGGCACGAGGGGTTCGACGGAGAGGTCGAGGTGCTTGGCAGCGAGAACGTCGATCGCGTGGTGTGGCATACGTTCGACGGGGAGGCGATTGCAGCGACCTATCAGAACGAGCCAGAAGCGGCGCGAGGAACGCTGCGACGGCAAGCGTTCGGGCGACTGTATCGGGACGTTTTGTGAACTCAGTACGATTCGACTTCTAGTTCGTCGATTCGCTCGAAATGGCGGACGTTTTCGGTGAGAACCGGCTCCTCGTGGACAAGGGCCGTTGCAGCGATAATTGTGTCCCCCATCCCAATGGCACGGCCCTCCGAGGTAAGTCGTCCGTCGATCCGTCCCGCTTTCTTCATCACCGTGCTATCGGGGGAGTACGTCGGTTTCGATGCGAGTACTGCCTCAACCCGTCTTCGTCGTTCGAGGGGGTTGTCTACCCGTTCGAGACTGTGGTGTAACTCAAACAGCGATACCGACGAAATTCGGAGCGGGACGTACTGGCTCTCCAAATCACCGACCTTCTGTACTGCGGACTCGTTGTCCTGCATTATGCGAATGAGAACGTTCGTATCGACGATCACGAGTCCATCTCTTCGGTGAGTTTATCGAGTCGATCGCGCGACCGCTCTTCGCTTTCTCGGATTGCCTCGCGCATTTCTGCCGCTTCCTCGTCGGAGAGAATCCCTGCCAAGTCGAGCAGCGAGCGCTCGCTGGCAATCCGTTCAATGGTATCCGAAAACGACTCCCCCGCCTGTTTTCGGCTCTTAAGGCGCTGGTAAGCCACTTCGGTGAGCCGGACGTTCCGGTACTCCGTATCGCTCATGTATACATGTGTGTGCAGACCCGTCTTAACTGTTGTGCGGACATTCGGATACTCGGAACGTGTAACTCGGCGGTTCGAAACCGCTTTTCGTCCCGTCTTTCAACAGTACGTGTGCGACGAGACAAGCGCTTCGCCCTGCTCGCGATCGGCCTCTCCCTACTAGTGCTACTCGCGCTCGGTGCGCTCCCGCAGTATCTCGGCGGCGGCGACACCTACACGATGACCGCAACCGCGGTCGAGGAGGACCACCCTGCCGTGGATGCGAGCGAGATCGATGCCCAACGGTATCCATACATGAGTGAGGCGCTCGAAACTGGCGAGTCCGAGCCCTATGAAGACGACCGATTCGGGATCAAGGAGTGGTTCACCCACACGCCCCACGACGAACTCGGGGCCGTTTCCCAGCTCAACGAGGCGGCCGTCGACGGCGAAGCCGCCTACGTCGAGCAGAACGGGACGCTTTATCGGGTGGAGATCACAGACACACCATGAGCGATCGCGAGGACGACGCGTGGACGGTCCTTGAATCAGTAACCGAGTACGAAACCGGCTGGTACACTGGTGGGTATGATCTCGTCGAGCAGCCCGACGGCTCGACCAAGAAGTACTACTGGGCAGAGCTCCCGCCCGCGGCAGTCGTCGTCGCGCGCGTGCCCGGCGGCACGTCATGGGTTGGCGGCGATAGCCGCCACAGATCGACGGGCGAGGAAGTGGTCTTCGTCGAGCAGTACCGCCCCGCGATCGGCCAGACCCACCTCGAACTTCCTGCTGGCATTATCGAGGAGGGCGAATCCGCGACCGAGGCAGGTGCGCGCGAACTCCGCGAAGAGACGGGCTTTGCGCCCGACGGTATCTCCTTGCTCCAGCGGATGTGGGTCGCAACGGGCGCGATGCGCCACGAGCGGGCGATTCTCTTCGCGGAGGGGCTTACCCCCACGGAACAGGAACTCGACGACAACGAGTTTCTGACTGTGCGATCGATTCCGATCGATGAGGCGATCACGAGTGCACGCGAGGAGCCGACCAACGACGCGACGATCGAGGGACTGTTGCTCGCGCGCGAGGAGGGGCTTCTCTGAGAGGGAGTATCGTAGAGACTCTAGAGCACCTGCTCGGCAAATGACCGCCGTGGATTCTATGGCCTAAACCATCCGGTTGGCGACGAGAATCCCGATGACTACCTCCGCGCGCTTCGGGCGCTCGCCTAGAGGATTTATCCACGGTCGGTTACTAACGAGGGTATGACCGACGACGGCGACGAGATCAGTTCAGGAGAGCTATACGATCTGCTCGAAAATGGTGAGGAGGTTCGGGTTATCGATATCCGTTCGTCCGGCGAGTTCGATCGGGGGGCCATTCCCGGAAGCGAGAACATCCCGTTTCAGGAACTCCCGCAGAAAATCGAGGGGTTGGCGGACGAAGAGAACGTGGTCACCGTCTGCCCCCATGGCAAGGCGAGCCTCCAAGCTGTTCGGATCATCGATTCCTACGAGGGGACCACCGGAACGGTTCGGAGCCTCGAAGGCGGAATCGATGCGTGGACTCGCGAGTACGAACTCGAAGCGAGCGAAGAAACGGAAAACGAAGCGGACGCACCGTTTTAGAAACTGGAGTTCGAGGCGATCAGGCGACCGAGTACCCCTTATCGCGGAGGAAGTCCTCGACGCGACCGGTGTGATTTCCTTGAAGCTCGATCGAGTCGTTCTCGACAGTGCCCCCGCAGGCGAACTTCGATTTCAGGTCCGAAGAGAGACTGTCCAAGTCGACGTCTCGGGGATCGAGTCCTTCGATGATCGTTACCTCTTTTCCGTAACGGCGCTCGTCGATGCGGATGTTGACCTGCTGGGACTCCTTTGCAACGTCTTCACAGACGCAGAGTTCCTGGGGCAGTCCGCACGTCGAGCAGACTTCCGACATTACAGTCTGATGTACGAAATCGACCTATTAAACACTTACTGTCGGACCGACTCCGTTGTACGAATTCGCCAGGCAGGCCGGAGAATGCATACGGGAAGCAACGGTCGATACTCGCTGTCGAAGTGGCGACCGACTGTCGGAACGACAGCGCCCACAGTCGACCGGATCGAAGGGGTATCCGCAAATCGGTCGACCGACCGTTCCCGTAGGGGAGAGAACAGCACACACAAGTACCCCTCGGCCGAACGACCGGTATGGTTGACCCGATTCAAGACGGCTTCGATCTCACGGGCTACTTCGTTGACGTTGCACTCGGTGACCCGATCAACGTCGTGATCATGCTGTTTGGATTTCTATTCATTGTTGTCCCATCAGTGATCTTCTTCGGGATCGCCGCGGGCGGCCTTCTCGCCCCGATCATCCCCGACAGTCTCGGTCGATCGCCGCCCCAGCAAGGGAGATAGCCGCCTCGATATCAGGGCCCAATGGCGAGCCAGCGACGAAACTATCGGTGTATTCGGTGATCGATCGAATCCGATTTTCGACCGTCTCGGGCGTGCCCGCGATACAGAACACGTCGATCATTTCTTCGGAAACGAGCGAAAACGCCTCCGAGAACGCTCCCCCAGAGATGTGGCTGCCGATCTCGCTCGCTCGCTCGGCGTCGAGATCGTGGCGATCGAGAACGGGCGGGGCGGCTCCCGCGGCGATGAACGCCACCGGTGGCCGGGCGGCCTCGCGGGCTTTCTCGCCGTCTTCTGCGACGCTGAGGCTCGCAAACGCCGCGAAATCGAACGCACCCCGTGCTCCGGGACGCTCTTTTAATCCCTCCTCGACGCGGTCGGCTGCCCACGCGAAATCGTCCGGATGGGCGCCATTGAGCAACACACCATCGGCGTGTTTCGCGCTCATACGAATCATATGCGGGCCCTGTGCGCCGACGTAAACCGGGATCTCCCCGACCTCGTAGTTCAGCCCCGCATCGATGGCGGTAAAGGTCCCCTCGTGACTGACGCGCTCGCCAGCCCAGATCTCTCGGGCTACTTTGAACGTCTCTAACACCCGCCTGAGTGGCCGGTCGCGCTCGTAACCGAGGTTCGAAAGCGTCGGTGCGTCCCCTGCACCGATCCCGAACACCGCCCGCCCGCCGCTCAGTTCGTCGAGCGTCGCCACCCGCGAGGCAAGCGCCACTGGATGGATCTCGTAGGGGTTCGCCACGCCCGGACCGACTCGGATCGATTCCGTCTGCCGGGCGATCTCCGAAAGCGCAGCGAAGGGATCGCGGTTGTTGTAATGACAGCTCGCAAAGGCAGTATCGAAACCCGCCGCCTCGGCAAGCGCGCCGAACTCGCCGATGCGCTCTACGGGATGTTCGGGCGTGAGCTCGATTCCGTTCATATAGTTGCCCCCGAAACTTCGTTTCGCCATAGTCTCATTCGCTCACTTCGTTCGCTCATGAGACCACCCCCTGAGCGCTTTTCGAACGTAATCGTCCTCGACGGCACGAAAATGCTCGTTGCTTCCCTCCATCTCGCCGAACTCGAAATGTCTGACGACCACTGCAGGGGTTCCTCCCGCACCCTCGCCGGCGACGAGGTTCGCCGCCGCCGCGAGTTCGTCGATCACGCTCTCTACTGTTACCCCGAGCTCTCGGCCATCTCTGTCGCACTCGCCGCGCCAATCACGACTCGCGGGCATACCCGCCCAGCCGATCGCGACACCGCGTTGGCCGTGGCGTCGTCCAGCAGCCCCTTGGAGATCATGGGCCGCCCGCAGCATTTTGTCTCGGACAACACTACCCTGAACCCGGCCGCCTCCAACAACGCCACCGCGGCCTTCCCGATCTCCGGATAGTTGTAGTTCATATACGTGTCGTTCAACAGAACCACAGTATCCGTAGCCACGACACTCGCTGCCGCACCTCCCCTCCCGATCTGAATCGGGATAAAGGGGGACCGAGGGGGATTTCCGCGCGCCTTAAACCATTTCGCAAACGTCTGCCGCACGAACTTGGGAGTCTTCCTCTTGGGGTGCACTCCCAGCACCATCTGCGCCATCATCTTGCCGATGGGGTTGCCGGCCATCCAGTTTGAGAATGGGGCCGTTCGGCTGCCCCAGGCGTTTACCCGGTTGATATGGGCGAACACCCGGTTCCGCAACGGCGTGCCGTTGGCCCGGTTGTACTGGTCCAAGAACTCGTATTTAAGTTTGGCCATGTCCACGCCCGACTCGCATTCGGACTTGCATGCTTTGCACTCCAAGCACAGGTCCATGGCCTCGTAGAGACGGCGGCTGGTCATGGCGCCTTCCGGCAGTTTGCCCGATAGCGCCGCCCGCAGCAGGTTGGCCCGGCCCCGGGTGGAATGCTCCTCGTCCCTGGTGGCGATGTAGGACGGGCACATGTTGCCGTCCAACTTCCGGCAGGCCCCCATGCCGTTGCACATCTCCACCGCGCCCGCAAAGTCGGTGTCGATGGAAAAGTCCAACTTGGACGTTATGGAGTGGGCGTTATAGTCCTGCCCGTAACGGAGGTTCTCGGTCATCGGGGGGCAATTGATGATCTTGCCGGGATTCATGATCCCTTGAGGATCGAAGGTGTTCTTTAGCTCCTGGAAGGCCTGGTAAATCTCCGGCCCGAACATCTTCTCGGTGTAAACGCCCCGTACTATCCCGTCGCCGTGCTCGCCGCTCAGGGAACCGCCGAACTCCTTCACCAGGTCGCTTATCTCGTCGGCGATGGAGACCATGGTGGCCATGCCCTGGGAGTCTTTCAGGCTGACCAGGGGCCGGATGTGCAAACAGCCGACGCTGGCGTGGCCGTAGTACGCCGCGGTGGTGCCATGGTTGCGCACGATCTCGTCGAACCGGCGGGTGAATTCGCCCAGGTTTTCCGGGTCCACCGCCGTGTCTTCCACAAATGGGAGAGGCTTGGCGTCGCCGCGGATGCTCATCAGCAGTCCCAAACCTCCCTTGCGCACGTTCCACACGTTGGTTTGGGCGGTCCGGTCCAACAGGTTGACGCAGGCGTAACCGAGACGCCGGTGCGCCAAATCTTCTTTGAGGTTGTCCATCTTGCCGGTCAGTTCCGCCTCGGACTCGCCGTAGAACTCCACCGCCAAGATGGCGCCGGGGTCGCCCTCGATGAACGACATGCTGCTGGAATGACCCAGGGATTCCCGGGAGCGGTCCAGCAGGATCTTGTCCATGACCTCTATGGAAGAAGGGTCGTGTCTGAGGATTTCCTTGGTGGCCTCGGCCGCTTCCACGATATTGGCAAAATGGACCACGGAAAGGGCCGTCATGGTGGGGCGGGAAACCAGGTTGAGTTTGGCCTCGGTGACCACGCACAACGTGCCCTCGGAGCCAACCACCATCTTGGCCAGGTTGAAGGGAGAATCGGTCAAGAAATCGTCCAGGTTGTAGCCGCTGACCCGGCGCATGATGTTGGGATAGCGGGCCTGGATCTCCGCCAGATTATCCTGGGCGATGCGGCGGAGGTTGCGGTAGATGTCGGATTCCAAACCCGCTCCGCTGAGCTTGGCTTCCAGCTCGCCGGTCTCCAGTGGCCTAAAATGCGCCAGGTTGGCGTCGGCCAGGATAACCTGGAGCTCTTGCACGTGGTCCAGGGTCTTGCCGTAGATCACCGAATGGGCGCCGCAGGTGTTGTTGCCCACGCCGCCGCCGATGCAGGCCCGGTTGGAGGTGGTGGGGTCGGGAGCATACTGCAGGTTGTGGGGCGCCATCTCCCGGTTTAGCTGGTCCAGGACGATCCCCGGCTGGACCCTGGCCCAACCTTCGTCCCGGTTGACCTCTAAAACCTGGTTCAGGTACTTGCTGAAATCGATGACGATGGCATGGTTCACCGTTTGCCCGGCCAGGCTGGTGCCGCCGCCCCTGGGCAGCACGGGGACGTTGTTGTCACGGGCCACTTCCACCACCGCCTGCACGTCCTCGGCGGTACGGGGTATGACCACCCCGATGGGCTGCATCTGATAGATGCTGGCGTCGGTGGAGTAGAGCACCCGGGAGAAGGCGTCGAAGCGCACCTCTCCGGTGACCCGCCGCCGAAGCTCTTGGGCCAACTCCTCGCGTTCTTTGCTCTTGATACGGGTAGCCGTCGCGGTGGACATGGGTGTCTCTCCGGGGCTGGCAGCCATCAGCTTTCGGCGTTCAGCATTGGTGGACTGGAAGCTGCCAGGTCAGCTTATATTAAAGCAGGTGGTGCTTCAACCGGAGACGGCGGCCATGCTTTGGGTTGGTCCTACGTCCGCGTAGGGGCAGGTTTTAAACCTGCCCCTACCGTTTGCTGGACCGGTGTCCTTTTGTTTTTACGCCGTTGCCGGCACGTCGTAGGGGCACGGCATGCCGTGCCCCTACGGGTTGAATAAAACTTCCTGTTACGGTTACAGGTCCATCGTTCAACATCTCCCCCCCAGCCTCGATTGTGGCCGTGGATCATGCGATGTACACTTGCGCTTGCCCGGAGAGACTGGGAGGGAGCAACCAATGAAGATCGGGTTTTCTTTGTCCAACAATCAGGGGATCGAAGATGTGCAAGTGATCCTGCGTCTGGCCACCCGGGCGGAAGAATTGGGGTTTGACTCGGTATGGGCCAGCGAGCACGTCTTCAACGTCAGCTACGTTCAAGAGAGGATCGGCAACCGGCCCTATTACGAACCGCTGACAATCCTGACCTACGTGGCGGCCACCACCAAAACCATCGGACTGGGCACGTCGGTCCTGGTCTTGCCCTATCACAACCCCAT
>JADFQH010000349.1 GCA_022561895.1 Methanobacteriota archaeon
TTGTTGAAAAGCTGAACAAAGAAGCCGAAAAAGCCAGAGAAAAACTGAATTCATTCATCGATGAATCCCGCAAACGGTTGGAATCCAAATAAAATATGGAATGTTCCCCCCACACCCTCTGCACCCTCGAATTTGACAAAATTCGAGATCAAATTGCCGAATGCACCGCCTCGCCTATGGGCAAACGAGAAATCGAAGCCCTTGCCCCTACCGACGATCCCGATCGGATCACTCCGTACGTGTGGGTGCGCACCGACGAGTTCGACGCACTCGAAGCCGCCTTCGAGGACGATCCCACCGTCGAGGAAGTGACCAAGCTATCCGAGACCGATGAGGAGCGCTCGTATCGAATGACGTGGACCGGTCCGATCGACTCGATCGTTCAGCTACTCACCGAATATCACGGAACGATCACTCACGCTACCGGGTCGGATGACCGGTGGGATTTCCGTGCGGTATTTCCGGATCACGATTCACTCTCCCAGGCGCACGACTCCGCTAAAGAGGCCGGGTTTCGGTTCGATGTCCGAGCGATTTATGGCGCAGAAGACACCCGGCATATCCAACACGGACTCACGGAAAAACAGCGCGATACCATGGTAGCAGCCTTTGAATCGGGGTACTTCAAGGTCCCGCGGAACGTAACGATGACCGAGTTCGCCGAGCAACAGGACCTGTCACACCAGGCGATATCGGAACAGCTCAGACGGGCAACGGATAAGCTCGTCGAGTCGACGCTCGTCTCTCACGGCGATGAGGACAGTGAGTGATGTCACCGATCTCGTTGCCTCATATCGCCCTGCCCGAAGGCCGGTGGTAGATCCGTGCGAACAGGCCAGTGTACCACAGCAGGCCGAAACCGAACAGCGCGCCGCTCGCCCCGCCGACGGCGTCGAACGTGAGCAGCCACGCGAGCGTCCCTATCGGAAGCCAGAGGTCGGCGATCGACCAGAGCACCCCGTAAACGCCATCCCGTCCCTCCTCGCCGAACCGGGCGGCAACCGCCACACCGAGTACCAGCACTACCGGCAGCAGTGTCAGTAGATGCCCACCCAGTTCGGTCTCCATACACCTCAATTGATAACAAAATAAATATACTTTCTGGCCAATACGTCTTCGGTGTGTTGAAGGTTCCCCCGGCCCCAGCGAGGGCATGGCCGAGGAAATTCCCGTGACGATCCTCTCTGGAGGTTTGGGGGCCGGGAAAACGACGCTGTTGAACCATCTGCTGTCGAGCGTCGACGAGCGCATCGCCGTCCTCGTCAACGACATGGGCGAGCTGAACGTCGACGCCGAGCTGATCGCGGAGGGCGGTTCGGCCGAAGGGATCGCGGAGCTTTCGAACGGCTGTATCTGCTGTGAGCTACAGGGCGATCTCGAAACCGCGGTGATGCGCCTTGCCCGTTCGAGGGAGTTCGACCATCTCGTCGTCGAGTCCTCGGGGATCAGCGAGCCGGGGCCGATCGCCCGTCTTTTCACAACCCAGTCGAAGGCAGCGGCGGTCTACGAGGTCGACACCTTGGTTACCGTCGTGGACAGTGCGGCGTTTCACGATCTGTTTGCGGGCAAGGGGACACCCGAGCGCGCGGATGTGGGTGAGGGCGAGACTCGACCCCTCTCGGATCTTCTGATCGAGCAGGTCGAGCTGTGTGACGTCCTTGTGCTAAATAAATGTGACCTGCTTTCGGAGCGCGAGCTCGACGAGATCGAGACGATCGTCGGGATGCTCACGCCCGACGCCCGAATCAGCCGAACCGAGTTCGGCGTCCTTGCGCCCGAGGAGATCCTGTACACTGGCTTGTTTGACCCCGATAGGGAATCGGCGGGCTGGCAACGTGCGCTCGCTCGCGACGATCATCACGGCCACGATCACGATGGGGACGGCCACGCCGACCACGACCACCGCCATCCCCAAGAGGAGTACGGCGTGACCTCCTTTACCTACCGGCGTCGCCGCCCGTTCGACGCTGAAAAATTCGCTACCCTCCTCGAATCACTTCCGAGGGAGCTAATCCGCGCGAAAGGTGCGTTCTGGGTCGCGGGGAGGGGCCAGAAGCTCCGTCTCAGCTACGCCGGACGGATCTCGCGCGTCGTCTCCGGGGAGCAGTGGATCGCCACCCGACCCGAGATCGAACGCGATCTCTACCGCGAGAACCACCCCGAACTGGAGTGGGACGAACGGTGGGGCGATCGCGAGCAGGCGCTCGTCTTCATCGGCCGGAAACTGGACGAAGACGAACTCACAGCGCGTCTCGACGCCTGTCTTACGGACGAGGTGGAGGGCAACGGCGGGCCGTTCCCGGCCGGCGAGGAGGCAGTCGAGTTCGAGTCATATCGGGATTCTCGTAGAAGTTCATAGATTCTCTGTTCGCCGAACGATCGGCGTGGACCAGTTGACGGTGAGAGCCGATTCGGTTGGCTACGAGAACCCCTACAGCGCCGTCTCGATCGCATCGAGCGCCCGTTCGAGTTCGGCCTCGCGTTTCCACGCGGCCACCCGATCGGTCAGCGGACGCGGGAACAGCCCAAGGCTCACCGTGGAGTCCATGCTGATCCGCACGCCCTCGTTTTCGGGTTCGTAGCTGATCGTCGTCTCCATATACTCGAACGGGCCCGCCTCGCCCTCCTGTTCGTACCGGTAGCCGTTTTCGAGCGTCTCGAAGAACAGCCCCATTTCGAGCCCGCTCGCACCGGCGATGACTCGCGTGCCCTCGTCGAGTTCGATCTCCTCTCTGGGGCTGAAACTCCCCTCGTACTCGACGATCCGTGCGGGCGAAAGCACCCGTTCTACCTGCTTCACCGTCGCCCGAACGAACCGCGACACCGAAACCTCGCGCATACCGATCATT
>JADFQH010000350.1 GCA_022561895.1 Methanobacteriota archaeon
TCCGCGTGAATACCGCAGGCGAATCTACGACATCGAATCGATGCGGCTTGCAGTTCCCGGGGGACATCTGGTGCCCTTTACGGAGGTTGCCCAACTGACCGAGGGGACGGGCTATGCGTCGATAAACCGCAAGAACCAGAGACGCACTGTTACGATTACCGCGGACGTCGATCCAGCCGTCACTAATGCGGCCCAGGTGATCGCCGAACTGTCGCGGGGCTTTCCCGAGATCAGGCAGCGGTATCCCGAGGATTTGGCGACCTTGATCTACACCTCGGGGACGACCGGCCAGCCAAAGGGCGTCGAACTCACCCACGCGAACATGCGCGCGAACGTCAATCAGAGCAGAAAGCGATTCGGTCCCCGCCCCGACAAGGAGGACCTGCCTTCGATCTCGCCCGAGACTCGCTCGGTCTCCTTTCTCCCGCTCGCCCACGTCTTCGAGCGACTCGCGGGGCATTTCCTGATGTTCGCGAGCGGGGCCTCGGTGGCCTACGCCGAGAGCCCCGACACGCTGCGCGAGGACTTCCAACTCGTCCAACCGACGACCGCCACGAGCGTTCCGCGCGTATATGAAAAAATCTACGACGCGATCCGCTCGCAGGCGAGCGAGTCCGACGTGAAACAGCGGATCTTCGAGTGGGCCGTCGGCGTGGGACAGGAGTACCACGAGACCGCCTCTCCGGGGCCCATCCTCGGAGGAAAGCAGACGATCGCGGACCGGCTGGTGTTCAGCCAGGTCAAGGAGGCTCTCGGGGGAGAGATCGACTTCCTCATCAGCGGCGGCGGAAGTCTCTCACCCGAACTCTGCTCGCTCTATCACGGGATGGGGTTACCAATTTTAGAGGGATATGGCCTCACCGAGACCTCGCCCGTGATCTCGGTCAACCCGATCGAAGCGCCCCAGATCGGGACGATCGGCCCGCCGCTTCCGGGCGTGGAGGTCAGCGTCGACGAGTCGGTCGTCGGCGAGGACCAGCGCGAGGGAAGCGAGGGCGAGGTCGGCGAACTGCTCGTCCGGGGACCGAACGTGACCCGAGGGTACTGGCGAAACGAGGAGGCCACACGGGAGTCCTTTTCGGACGACTGGTTCCGCACGGGCGATGTCGTCGAGATCCGCCCGGACGACTACATCGCCTTCCGCGAGCGAGCAAAGCAGATTCTCGTCCTTTCAACTGGGAAGAATGTCGCACCCGGCCCCGTCGAGGGAGCCTTCGCCGCGAGCGAACTGATCGAACAGTGCATGGTGATGGGCGACGGCCGGAAGTTCGTAAGCGCGCTGATCGTCCCCAATATCGAGGGGGTACGCGAATGGGCCGAAAGCGAGGGGATCGACCTGCCCGATTCCGAGCGCGAGATCTGTCGTGATGACCGGGTAGAGGCGCGGATCGAGACGGAAGTCGAGCGCGCGAACGAGCGCTTCGAGTCCCACGAGCGGATCAAGCAGTTCCGACTCGTGCCCGAGGAGTTCACCGAGGAGAACGACATGCTGACGCCGACGATGAAGAAAAAGCGCCGAAACATCCTCGAACGGTTCGCCGACGACGTCGAGGCGATCTACGCGGAGTAGATCGAAACTGGCGTAGTGTGCGAGGCTCGTCCATGCGCCGACCCCGATTTCGCCCCCGGATATCGCCCAGCAGGTCGTCGGCCGCTTCCTGCTTGCCGGATCGTTTGTCGTCACCGGGGAGGTATACTGTCGGCTGTAACTGGTTGTGGACAGTTATCGACTCGGTTCAATCCAGTCGTGCTTGACGGCGAACGCCAGTTGGTCCTCATCAGGCGCGCCGAGCAGGTCCTCCTCTCGGGCGGTGTGAGCCTCCCAACCGCGCTGGCGAAGCCCCTCTGCAACTCCGGCCCATATACTCTCGTCGCAGTAGACTGGCGACTCATGCCGTCGTCGGCTCGGACGAGGACGAGCGAAGCTCCTCGATGTGCTCGTAGTAGTACGCGAGAGCAGTATGGACATCTGTGAGCGAGAGATCGGGGTACAGACCCGTGATCTCGTCGGGATCGTAGCCGCTGTGCTCGTAGGCCTTCGCGATGTCGATGACCCGGATTCCCGTTCCCTCGATCGTCGGCGCGCCGTTACTGTGATCCGGATCCCGGACGATCTCAGTCATACTGTATCTTCGTCGGCTTCGCGCATAAACCTGGGGCACGTCAAGGGAAATGCTGTGGTTTATCCGACGAACTCCTCTGGCGAAACTGCGCCGTTCTCGATGAGTTCCGAGTCGAACGTGACGAGCGTACCATCCGCGCCGTGTGCAGTAGCAAAGAGAATACAGTCGATCGGATACAACAGCGTCTCTTCCTGCAATCTGTATGCCTCGATGAGATCGCCGGTTTCGGGACCGTAAACATCCATTCGATCGAACAGTCCGTCGATAAGCTCCTCGACCCGGTTCTGTTTGAACTGCTTTTTCTTTGTCAGTACGGTTCGAAACTCCATTACGGAAAGCAGCGTCGTCACGAGGTTCTCCTGCTCGTCGAGGAAAGTCCGGGCGAGCGAGCCGTTGTCGGTTTCCTCGATCGTTGCAGCGACAAGGACGTTCGTATCGATGACTAACATCGGTCCCGCTCGCGAATCTCGCGCACCGCTTCGACGGAATCGAACTCCTCGTCGGTATCGGTTTCCTTGGGAAGCGCGTTGTAGAGGAACGTTCCAAGGGGGACCTCCTCGTTACCCGATGGCCGGTCGCCCTCGACGTTCGAGCGGTTCGTAACGATCGCCATACACTCACTATGAGTGGTATCGGTTATAAACGGACCTTTTTCCTCGTCGGGTGCGCTCGCTCCCTTCGGTCGCTCGCCTACCACAACGAGCAAAAATCTCCACCAAT
>JADFQH010000351.1 GCA_022561895.1 Methanobacteriota archaeon
CTCCTCGTGGTACAGCTCGACGAACGCCCGGACGGTTTCGACGGCGTGTTCCGGACGGACGAACAGATCCAGTGAGCGCGCTCGTCTGGGTTCGCGCCCGCCCAGCCCGCCGCCGACCCGGACGTTGAAGCCCTCGATCTCCTCCCCACCGACGAACGTGTGGGCGGGTTCGAGACCTACGTCGTTGATCGAATCCTGCGCACAGCCCTGCCGACAGCCCGACACCGAGATGTTGAACTTCCGGGGCATGCTACAGAGATCATCGTCCTCGCGGATCGTTCCCTGGATCTCATCGAGGATCGGCCGGGACTCAACGTACTCTTCGGCCTTGCCCGCGACCGGACAGCCCGAGATGTTGCGCATCGTATCGCCGCCCGCAGAGCGCGAGGAGACGCCCACTTCCTCTAACTTCTCCCAGATCGCGGGAACGTCTTCGAGCTTGAGCCAGTGGAGTTGGATCGACTGGCGCGTGGTGAGATCGACCCAGCCGTTTCCGAACTCGGGGTTCTCGGCGGGACCGGTCGCGTACTCGCGCGCAACCTCGCCGATCGCCCGGAGCTGGCCGGGTTCGAGGACCCCGCCGCAGTTGGTCAGGCGCATCATGAAGTAGCTCTCCTGGCCGCCTCGATGGTGGAACACACCCCAGAACTTGAACCGGGTGAACCACTCCTCGCGTTCCTCTTCGGGAATCGCCTCCCAGCCCTTCTCGGCGAACTCTTCGAGTTTCTCTCGCACCTCGTCGCCGTACAAGTCGTCTTTGATCCGCTCTTTCTTATGCACCATCGCCACACCCCATGTGGAATCGTTTCGTTTCTTCGCTTATCATTGGTTGAACGTCCTCGAAATACTAACTAGATTGTCTGTACAGACAGTTAAAAAGGCTTCTGTTTAATATATACAAAAATAACCAACCCTATCGATGTTTGTTCAGAACTATAGTGAGTGAAAACAATATAATCACCTTATATCGGTTCGGAACGGTCGAGCCGAACGGCACACTGCTTGAAATGCGGCTCCTTCGACTGGGGGTCTCGGTCGGGGAGGGTGAGCCGGTTCGTCGCGGGATGGTGGATCGGCAGCCACACCATTCCACAGGGAATTCCCTCGTCCCGATCGACGCGCGCTCGCACCGACCCCCGCCGGGAGGTGAGCGAGACACGTCCATCAACGAGCGCGTCCGCGTGTTCCTCGACCGTCTCGGGATGGATCCGGGCGATCAGCTCCCCCGCTTTTCCGCCACGGGACCGAATCCCCGTATTGTAGCCGTCTGCCTCGCGGGCGGTCGTCAGCGTCAGTGGATAGCTCTCACCTACGGGTTCGGGAAGCGAGGTCTGGCGACCCGTCGAGAACCGTGCACGACCCGAGTCCGTCGGAAACGACCACGACCCCTCCTCCGGCTCGTAGTAGCGATACCCCCCGTTGCTGTCGGCATCGGGCGCGGGCCAGCGAACGGCGTGTTCCTCTTCGAGACGATCGTAGCTGATCCCCGAACAGTCCGCGACGGTGCCGGCGGTGAGACCGGCGAACTCCTCGAAGACTAGTTTAGAACTGGTCGAGCGTTCACCGAACAGCTCCGGGAACAATCGATTGCCGATACTCGCGATAGTTCCGAGATCGGAGCGAACGCCACTGGGGGTGTCGGTAGCCGCTCGAACTCGTGAGATCGTCCGCTCCATGTTGGTCGCGGTCCCCTCGGATTCGCCCCACGTCGCCGCCGGCAGGACGATGTCCGCGAGTTCGGTTGTCTCGGTGTGAAAGGCGTCCTGTACGATCAGGAAGCTCTCATCGAGCGTCGCGCGGACCGCGTTTCCGTTCGGCATCCCCGCGGCGGGGTTGGTCGCAACGGTCCAAACGACATCGATGGCTTCCGCATCGAGCATGCCGACCGGTCCCAGTCCGGGGTCGTCGGGCAGGTGATCGACGGGAATCCCCCAGTAGTCGGCAACGATCCGGCGTTCCTCGGGATCCTCGAAGTTCCGCTGACCGGGCCAGGTCCCTTTCGAGGAGCAGATCCGCGTGCCCATCGAGTTAGCCTGTCCGGTGAGCGAGAACGGACCGCTTCCGGGTCGGAGGTTGCCTGTTGCGAGACAGCAGTCAATGAGTGCGCGGGCGGTTTCGGTTCCCTGGACGTGCTGGTTGATCCCCATTCCCCAGTAGACGATCGTCCGGTGATCGAACGCGTCCGCGAGCAGCGCCACGTCCTCGATCCTCACGCCGGCCCGTTCTATAGCGTCCTGAACCGAAGGCAGCGCCGCCAGCGTTTCCTCGAACCCCTCGGTGGCTTGCTCGATGAACCTCTCGTCGACGCGCCCGGTATCGACGAGATGCGAAAGCACCGCCCGTGCCAGCGCGAGATCCGTTCCGGGGGCAAGAGGAACGTGGTAGTCGGCGTTCTCGGCAGTCTCCGAGCGAACCGGGTCGACGACGACCAGTTCGACGCCCTTCTCGTTTGCCGCTCGGCGGATCCAGCGGAACAGTACTGGATGAGCGACCGCCGGGTTCGCGCCCCAGACGACGTGACGCTCCGCTTCGGGAATGTCGTCGTACGTGCAGGGCGGGGCGTCGCTGCCGAACGACTGGTAGTAGGCGGTGACGGCGCTCGCCATACACAGCGTCGTGTTGGCGTCGTAGTAGCTGGTCCCGAACCCACCGCGAGCAAGCTTCCCAAGGGCGTAGGCCGCCTCGTTGGTCTGCTGGCCGCTTCCCAACACGGCGACGCTATCGGGACCGTCCTCGAGTGCCGTATCGAGGCCTTCCGCCGCGCGCTCGAGGGCCGTCTCCCAGGTCGTCGCCACCAGTTCGCCGTCTCGTCGGAC
>JADFQH010000352.1 GCA_022561895.1 Methanobacteriota archaeon
CCGGTAGGGAAGGTCCGTCGGCGAGCGCCCGTGATCCGGGCCATGCCGCGGAAGAAAGGCGACTTCCCGTTCAGTCGAACCGAACTCGCCAATGGTGACTGGCGCGCTCGGGTCGCCGTATGGCGTCTCGATTCGCTCCTCGCGGGTGTTTTCGAGCGGCAGTGCCTCGTAGATACCGCTGCCGCCGATGAAGCCGATCATGGCTGTTCTCTTTCGAGGCGCTACAAAACCGTGCTGGATCGGACCGCAAACCACACCTCCCATCGAGCCTACCCGCTACCATGAACGAAGAACGGTTCATGCGCCAAGCGATCGAACTGGCCCGCGAGGCGGTCGAACGCGGCGACAACCCCTTTGGCTCCGTGCTCGTTTACGACGGAGAGATCCTCATGGAGGACTCGAACAGAGTCCTCTCCGAAAGCGACATCCGCCACCATCCCGAGCTGAACCTCGCGCACCTTGCAGTGCGCGATCTCGAACCCGAAGTCAGAGCCGAGACGACGATGTACACCAGCACCGAGCCATGTCCGATGTGCGCCGGTGGGATGCGGTATGCGGGCTTCGAGCGGGTCGTCTACGCCACCTCGGGCCCCGAAATAGCCGAACTTACTGCCACTGAACCGGGCGTCCGCGCGAGCGAGATCTTAGAGGGCACAACGGAGGTCGAGGGTCCGCTCTGTCGCGAGGAGGCTCTATCGCTTCACGAGGACGTGTGGTAGCCTGCAAGCGCCGGGCAGTTAAAACGACAAGACGCATATAGCCCCGGCTGTTTCGAATCGAAGTAGTGTCTACTGCCCGCGAGCACTCTTTGACAGAAGGCGATCTGGTTCGCCCGATGATCCGCCTCGCGTGGCCGATGGTCGTCATCCAACTCCTTCAAGTGGCCTACAACGTCGCCGATACGGCGTTTCTGGGCGCGATCTCGGAGGACGCCGTCGGTGCGCTGAGCCTCGCCTTCCCCCTCATCTTCTTTCTCATCTCCGTCGGTGGGGGTTTTACCGCCGCCGGCGCGATCCTCGTCGCCCAGTACACGGGGGCCGAAAGCGGGCGCACCGCGGACGTGATCGCGGGCCAGACTCTTGCCTTCGTTACATTGGTCGCCTGCGCACTCGCCGTTCTGGGCTACCTTTCGACCGACTGGCTGCTCTCGTTGCTGCCCGCGGATGCCGCGACCCAAGAGCGGATCGTCCCGCTTGCCGCAGACTACATGCGCATCTACTTTCTTGGACTTCCCTTTCTCTTTGGCTTTTTCATCTTCGTCTCGATCATGCGCGGCTACGGCAACACCCGCACGCCCATGCGCGTGATGATCGTCAGTGTCGTCGTCAACGTCGCGCTCGACCCACTCTTGATCTTCGGAATTGGGCCGTTCCCCCGCCTCGAAATCGAGGGTGCGGCGATCGCGACGATTACCGCCCGTGCAGTCGCCACGGGACTCGGACTCTACGTCCTCTTTTATACCGACGCCGGCCCCGATATCCAGCCCGGCGATCTCGTTCCCGATCTCGGACACGTCAGCGATATCGTCAAACTGGGGCTGCCGAGCGCGATCGAGCAGTCCTCCTCGTCGCTCGCCTTTGTCGTGCTGACGGCGATGGTCGTTGCCTTTCCCCCAGAAATCGTCGCGGCCTACGGGTTAGGAAACCGACTCATCTCGCTCGTCTTCCTGCCAGCGATGGGGTTGGCACAGGCGCTCGATACGGTCGTCGGCCAGAACCTCGGGGCCGAGCGACCCGAACGAGCAGCACGAGCCTCGAAACTGGCGATGGGTCTCGTCTCGATCGTCATGGTCGTGCTGACAGCGATTGCCTACCTGTTCCCTGAACCCATCGTCGGAATTTTTCTCACCGCCGACACGCCGGGAGCCTCGACGACGATCGCCTACGGCGTCGAGTACCTGCAGATCGCGGCGTTCATGTTCGTCTTTCTGGGTGTGCTCCAGATCATTCTCGGTACGTTCCGCGGCGCGGGTAACACGAAGACAGCAATGGTGTTCTCGCTGATCACGCTCTGGGCAGTGCGCGTGCCGCTGACCTACTACTTGGTGTTCGTTGCGGGCTGGGCTGAGACGGGGATCTGGGTCGCCGTCGTGATGGGCGACGTCGTGGGCTGCATTGCCGGGCTTGCGTGGTACGCGCGAGGAACGTGGAAAGAGCGGTACGTTGAGGTCGAGGATGCTCGGCCTACCGGAGCGCCCGCCAAGGATTGAGTGAGTTCTCGCTTCTATCAGGACTACGGCGGAAGGTGGCGGTCATAGATGTTTCGACGGTGGCCGACTGCCTCAACAATCAAGACATCCTTTTCGCGGTCTCATGTGATGATTGTCCGGTAGTCGCCAGCGCGAAGCTTGTAGTATGAATGTCCTGTTAGCGGTTCGAGTCGGTGTTCGGTCCACTCGGTTGCCTCGTCAACCTTGTTCATGATCCGATTTGCGACCTGCGAATCCAGTCGGTCCAAGTGACCGATGGCCTTCTCGGTGTACTCGACGTCAGTCATCGAGTCCTAGCCGTTTGCGGACTTCGTCAGCCGACACGGTTTCACCTCGTTTCGCCTGCTCTCGACTCTCTTCGAGATCAGCAAGCGTCTCTTCGGAGAGTGTCGCCGATGGGTCTACCCAATCACGAAGCGCATCGCGGATCGCTTCCGATCGAGACGCGTACCCTCGCCGCTCGTACTCCTCGTCGATCGCTTCAATGACTAAAGCAGGGACTCGGACGTCGATCTTTTCCATTCGTTCCCGATCCGGCGGTCCATCCGTATCCGTGCTCATATTCTGTGAGACGCATGTCTCACACAAAATCCTTCGG
>JADFQH010000353.1 GCA_022561895.1 Methanobacteriota archaeon
ATCGTGGTTTCGGGTTGTATGATGCGCCGGGTTCTTGCCCCAGCGGCCTTTTGGAGTTGCGTTGGGGTTGACCGTCCGGCCCATCCGCGTCGGGCCGACCGCCGCTGTCCCGGTCGGTACGGAAGGCCACATACTTGCTGAGCAGATAGTTGTTGACCGTACCGGCTGCTATGCCGGCCAGGCAGCAGAGCTGATAGGCGCCGCGCAATGACGGCAGCAGCGAATAACAGGCGTTGGAAACCACCCAGTTAATGCCCATGCCCAACGAGCAGACGCCGACGAAGCGGACGAGTTGGCCCAGGCAGCGACCCCGAACCGCGCCCGGGAAGGTATTCATCCCGATGCACTTCGCGGTGGGGGCGGTCAACGAACTCACCCAGGAGGAACTCGATCCCATAAGCAGGATCCCGGATTACAAGATGGCGAGCGTGCGGATCCGCTCGATGGGTCCCGATCCCGACACCGAGCCGATCGGCTCGCCGACCGAATCCCAGCCCCGAACGCACTCGGACGACTAGCGAGCCATCGCAGGCAGTGGCTCTATTCACACCCCTCGCGTAGACTCACCCGCCATGACAGTCGAGATCACCGACGAAGAGGTAGGAAAAGCGGTCGTGACCGACGAGGGCCAGGAGATCGGAAGCGTCGCAGAGGTGGACGACGATCGAATCTACGTGGATTTTACTGGTGGTTCGGATACCGAGCGCGAGGAGGACATCTCGGCCGACGAGATCAAGGAGATCACCGATGATGAGGTCATTATCGACGAGCACGCCCACGCCTAAAGCGCCGACAGCCCGAGCGGACGCTGCGACGGCACGGGCCTCGTACACGGACGCAGCCGAACGGCCGAGTAGCCAGTAGCGAAACGCAGCGTCCGTTCATCGTGCTCTCACGTATTACTACGAGCATCCGGGAGAACTGCCGGAGTGGCGCGAACGGAAGCGCGAAGCGGGCGACCTTCGCAGCCGGGTCGGTGGCGGTGTTTCAACTGATGAAATCGTTGATGCAGTCCGCGAAACGCGCGAGGAGCGCTGACCTGTGGCGAATCAACGTCTGTTCGACGCGAGCGCTCTCGTGGATGTCATTCTCGGTGAGGGTGGGGAAAACATCGAGATCGTTGTCGTGTTCGACGAGTATCTACTGGATCTGACGATGTACGAGGCGGCGAACGCACTGTGGAAGATCGCCATCGCTCGGGGCCTCCTGTCGGTTGAGGAGCTTGGGGATGCTGTTGATATCCTCGGGCGACTCAACCACGAAATGCGATTCGTGAGGCCTGCTGAAACCGAACTCAACCGAACGATGCAGGTTGCGCGCCGAAACGGGCTGATGTTCTATGATGCCTCGTATCTCGCGATTGCGGAACGTGACGACCTGACACTCGTAACTGAAGATGGCACTCTTCGAGACGCAGCAACCGAGCAGACTGTCGAAGTCGAAGGTGTCGCCGACCTCGTGAACTGATACTGTCGGTCATAGGAGATCCAATCGCGCTGGTCTCTGTTTTCCGTCTACACAAACACCGTTCCGAACAACCCCACCGCGAACACCATCCCAAAAAGATCCATCCACGAAAATGCGAGTTGCGGCAGCGTCGGGTTCCACGCGAAACAGCGCGCCCGCAACGCCAGCGAGAAGCTGTCTGCGCGGTTGAGCGCGCGATCCACACCGGTCACTGCAAGCAGCGCCATCCGGTCGTGGACCGCCCGCTCGCTCGCCAGTCGGGCGGCCGTCGCCTCGCGCGCCCGCTTCAGATCCGCGACCAACAGGGGGAGCAATCGAAAAACGAAGGCCGTGCCCATTCCTAAGAAGGCCCCCACTTTCCCCGGAATCGTCCACTGGATCGCCGCGCGCGATTCGCGCACCGGCGTCGAGCGGACGTAGGTCGCAGAGACCAGAAGGATCAGAAGGACGCGATAGCTCGCGAGCAGGGTCTCGAACGTCCTCTCGGGATCGAACCCGCTCAACGTTATCCCCTCGATCAGCGGGCCGATCGCGAGAAACGGTAGCGCAAATCGGTAGGCATACAGCGCCGAGAACGGGGAGAGACGCGCGCTCGCGAGAATAGTGAGTGCGAGGAGGGTTAGCAGCGCAAGCCCCTCGACGGTCGTATGGGCGAACGCAGCAGTGATAAATCCGATCTGGACGGCGAGCTTGGTTCGAGGATCGAGCCGGTGGGCGAGCGAGCTATCAGGGGTGTAGCTCAGCATGGCGCGCGCACGCCGAATCCCGCCAAATCCACTGATTTGGGCGAGCCATCCCGAACTACCCGCCCCTCGGAAAGAACCACGAGTCGATCCGCAAGCGAGAGTACGTCCCGCAGGTCGTGGGTAACGACGATCACGCTCGTGCCCGCTTGCGAGAGCGCCGCCAATCGCTCTAATACCGCCTGTCGAGCGGGTTCGTCGAGCCCGGTAAACGGCTCGTCGAGCACCAGATGATCGGGCTCCATCGCGAGCGCACCCGCGATGGCGAGTCGCTCCTGTTCGCCCCCCGAGAGCGACTCGATTCGATCCTCGTTGCGTCCGTCGAGGTTCACCGCCGCAAGCGCCCGCTCGACCCGCCGGTCGATCTCTCTTCGAGCTAATCCAAGGTTCTCGGGCCCGAACGCCACGTCCGCGCCGACGCGAGCGGCGACGAAGCTATCACGGGGGTTCTGAAACACCATCCCGATCTTCGTTCTCGCCGCGACGAGATCCTCTTTCACGCTCACTCCGTCGACCCGCACCTCACCCGCGTCGGGTTCGAGTAGGCCGTTCCAGTGGCGAACAAGCGTACTCTTT
>JADFQH010000354.1:0-1308 GCA_022561895.1 Methanobacteriota archaeon
TGGGGTCCTACAGCGATGCGGGGCTCGAACTGCCGTTCATGACCGATGCCGAGTACCGCGAGGCGGTGGCGATCTTGGACGAAACCGTTGGGGCGCTCGGCGATTATACAGGAGTGCTCTACGGGCAGTTCATGCTCACCGCGGATGGGATTAGAGTGATCGAATACAACGCCCGCTTCGGCGACCCCGAGGCGATGAACACCTTACCTGCTCTGAACACCGACTTCCTCGACGTGCTCGTCGCCGCCCGCGCTGGCGAGGCGCTCCCCCAGCTTTCCTTTGCTCCACGCGCGACCGTCTGTAAGTACGCCGTTCCGGAGGGGTATCCAGAGGATCCGCAGGGCGGGACCCGGATCACGGTCGACGAGGAAAGCGTGGCGCGGGCGGGGCGCGTCGCGAACGAATCGGGTGACGCACAGCTCTTTTACGCGAGTGTGGACGAAAGAGAGGACGGGATCTACACCACCACCTCGCGGGCGTTCGCGGTCGTCGGGATCGCGGAGAGTATTACGGAAGCCGAGGAGATCGCCGAGAACGCCCTTTCGGAAGGCGACGAGGGCGTTCGGATCCGCCACGACATCGGCACTGAAGAACTCGTCCAGTCGCGGATCGACCACATGACCGGGCTTCGCGGGGAGTAGGCCGGCGACTGCAGGCATAACGACGAGGGAACTCCCCTCCTTGCGCTCTCTATGAACGATCATGGACGCACCCGCGATGAGTCGCCGTGGCTCGCGACCACCGACGGGCCTCGATATTCGGCGATCGACGGCGATCTGACCGTCGATGTAGCGGTCATCGGAGCCGGAATCGCCGGGCTTTCGACGGCGATCCGACTGGCCGAGCGCGGGCGGCGGGTGGCGGTGATCGAGCGCGATCGCGTCGGCGAGGCGGTGACGGGCCACACCACCGCGAAGGTCACCGCCCAGCACGGTCTGAAGTACGACCACCTGCTCGATACAGTCGGTGAAAAGCGCGCCCGCCAGTACGCCGAAGCCAACCAGAACGCCGTCCGCGAGGTCGCCGATCGGAGCGAGAACGCCGACGCCGAGTTCGAACGCGCCTCGGCCTACGTGTATGCCGAGGAACCGGACAACCGCGAGCAGGTCCGCGACGAGGTGCGAGCGGCAAAACGCCTCGGCCTGCCCGCGGAGTTCGTCGAAAGCGACGAGGTCGATCTGCCCTACGAGACCGCCGGCGCAGTCAGGTTCACCGAGCAGGGGCAGTTCCATCCTCGGAAATACTGCCTCGGACTCGCCGAGAGTATCGAGGACGAAGGCGGCGAGATCTTCGAGGAAACCCGCGCGA
>JADFQH010000354.1:1374-2785 GCA_022561895.1 Methanobacteriota archaeon
CTTCGGAGATTCCTGTCGAGTCAGTACCGAAAAGGGAACTGTCACCGCCGAGCACGTCGTCTGTGCGACCCATTTCCCGGTGTTCGATCGGGGCGGTTTCTTCGCGCGGATGAAGACAAAACGCTCGCACGTGCTTGGACTGCGGATCGCCGGGAGTTCCCCGAAAGGAATGTACTACAACACGGGCGACCCATACCGCTCGATTCGGGTTCACGACCTCGATGGCGAGGCGCTCGTCCTCGTCGGCGGCGAGAACCACGAGACTGGGCAGGGTTCAACGAAGGAACGTTACGAGCGATTGGAGGAGTTTGCCCGTGACAGCTTCGACGTCGAGGAGGTCGCTTACCGCTGGTCGACACAGGACTACAGTACGTTTGATAGAGTGCCCTACATCGGTCATCTCGGCCCGCTCGGAAAGAACGGCTACGTCGCTACCGGCTTCGGCGGCTGGGGGATGACCGGCGGGGTCGCGGCGGGGGCGATTCTTTCGGGTCTACTCTGTGACGGCGAACACTCTCACAGCGAGGTGTTCTCTCCTGCGCGGGTGAACACGGCGTCAGCGAAGTCCTTCCTGACGCACAACGCCGAGGTCGGCGCGCATTTTACGACCGACTGGGCGCGCTCGCTGCTGGCGAGCGAGGAGGCGACCCTTCGACCCGCGGACGGAACCGTCGTTCGGACCGATGACGGGCCGGTCGGCGTCTCTCGAAGCGAGTCGGGCGAGCTGAACGCCGTTTCCGCGATATGCCCGCATATGAAATGTGTGTTACGGTGGAACGACGGCGAGGAGAGCTGGGACTGTCCGTGCCACGGCTCGCGCTTCAGCCCTGAAGGGAAGGTGCTCGACGGGCCGGCGATCGAGGACCTGCCGCGCCGAGATGTGCGCGAACGCTGATCGCGTGTTGCTCGCTGCGTTCGACGGCATCGACCCGCGGTGTCGTTCAACGGAGATTTAGTGTCGCGAGTTCGTTACGCATACTATGGACTCCCCGTTCGAAACCCTCCAGATCGCTCCGGACGCGGACGAAACGGAGATAGAGCAGGCCTACCGACGACGGGTGAAAGAGACACATCCGGATCACGGGGGGTCCGCTCGGGAGTTTCAAGCAGTCAGAGCGGCGTACGAGGCGATCGATGCGGGATACTACGACGAGACGGGCGAGATAGACACAACCGAGGGGGGCGAACCCGAGAACGAGGACCAAGAGCGAACCGACTCACGTGTCGAGTATCTCAACTACGAACTACTCGCCGATCACGGGTGGAACCTCGATGATGAGGATCTGTTCGAGAAAGCCGCGGATGAGGGATTCGACACGGCTGATCACGGCCGAATCGTCGTCCAGCAGAACGAAACCCTGCTCGAAGCGGCCGAAAACCGGGGATTCGAGTGGCCCTACGCCTGTCGGGG
>JADFQH010000044.1:0-1308 GCA_022561895.1 Methanobacteriota archaeon
TCGCCCAACTCCGGCTGGCCGATGGCCACAGTTTCAGTCGTTCTCGACTGCCGCCTCGAAAAACCCGGCGTCTACGTCCTGAACCCTTCGAAGGGGCTGCCGACGGTCGAAGAAGCCCGACGCGGGGTACGAGTCGTCGCCCTCTCGGGCGCGCTCTCCTATCTGCTCGCGGGGGCGATCCTGTGGTTCTAGCCGCTCTCAGAGGAGCGCTTGGCTTTCTCACCCGGCTCCCGATCGGCCACGACGAGCGCGCATGGGAGGCGTTTCGCCGGACGCCGGCGGCCTTCCCGCTCGCGGGTTATTTCATAGGACTGCTCATCGCCCTCCCCTTCCTGCTTCCGGCCCCGGATTCAACTACGGCCGCCGCGTTCCTCGTTACGATCTACCTCGTCACCGGGATCAACCACGCCGACGGCGTCGCGGATCTGGGCGACGCGGCGGCCGTCCACGGCGATCGGGAGAAACGCCGGGACATCATGCGCGATACGACGACCGGCGTGGGCGCGATCCTCGCGCTCGGGGTCGTGCTTTTGGGGGTGGCGCTCGCCGGTCTGTCGCTCGCGGCGCTCCCGCTCGCGACGGCCATCGGTATCGTGATCGCGGCGGAGGTCGGCGCGAAGTTCGGGATAGCTCTCCTAATCTGTCTCGTCGAACCCGCCCACGAGGGGATGGGTTCGGGGTTTCTCGAAAACGAAAACGCGCTCGCCGGTCCGCTTCTCGTCGCGCTTCCGGCGGCCGTCCTCTCGATCCCGACGCTCGCTGCCGTCGCGGGCGCGGCGCTTGCTGCTTTCCTCCTCGGTCAGTGGGCCACCAACCGATTGGGCGGGGTGAGCGGCGACGTGCTGGGGGCGGCCAACGAACTGGGTCGGCTCGTCGCGCTACACGCAGGGGTGATCGCGTGGACGCTCTTTTGATGTGTGGCGGGCGGGGAACCCGCCTCGGGCGCGGCGAAAAGCCGCTCGTCAGAGTAGGCGAGAAACCGATGGTCGATCGGGTGCTCGACGCGGTTTCGTCGGTCGCCGGGACCGTCTACGCGGTTCCCTCGCCGCACACGCCCGAAACCCGCGATCATCTCGCGGGTCGCGTCCCGATCGTCGACGCCGAGGGAAAGGGGTATGTCGAGGATCTCACGGACGCCCTCGCTCGCGTCGAACGGCCCGTTCTGACGGTGACAGCGGACCTTCCCCTACTGAACTCGGCTGACGTGCGGGCCGCGCTCGAAGCACACGAAGGAATAGGAGAGGGATCGCTCACGGTCTGCGTGCCGGTCGAAAGAAAGCGAGAGCTGGGCGTCAGCGTCGGGACGAG
>JADFQH010000044.1:1318-13469 GCA_022561895.1 Methanobacteriota archaeon
ACGAGTTTCTGCCACGAGGGCAAGCGGGTCGTGCCGACGGGGTTGAACGTGGTCGGCAAGCTCGGAGAGCGCGTGTGGGTGACCGACCACCTCGGTCTCGCGGTCAACGTCAACCGATCACGCGACCTGCAAGTCGCGTCCGTTGTCAGTTCCGAACGATTCTCTAGTAGTCGTTGAAACTGGTTACACATCGCTTGCACGCTGGCGGCCAGCGCCGGCGCTGGCCGCCAGTCCGCACGCGAGTGTGTACTGGCTTTCAACGGCTACTAGTCCCCCCGCCGTCATGGGCGGGTATGAACCCGGAGTCGACACAGGGGGTCGAACGCGTTCCACACGGGGGGTGTTCCGACCCGGGAATCACTGATTTCAGCGCAAACGTCAACCCGAAAACGCCGTCGGGCGTCGCGGGCGTCTACGAAGCGGCATTGATCCAATCGAAACGCTATCCAGCCGACGACTACTCGGAGTACCGGGCCGCTGCAAGCGAGTACGTCGACTGTCCGACCGAAACGATCGTTCCGACGCCCGGCGGGCTTGCCGGCATCAGGCTGGCGATCGAGACGATCGTCGAACCCGGAGATTCGGTGCTCGTTCCGTATCCGAGCTTCGGAGAGTACGCCCGCGAAGTCTCGCTTCAAGGGGCGAGCGCCGAGTTCGTCCCCCACGATGAACTCCTACATCAGGACCCCGCTGACCACACGATGGCGATCGTCTGTACCCCGAACAACCCGACCGGAACGGCGTATGACTCGGGTGATCTCCTCTCGTTTCTCGACCGCTGCCGGGAGACTCGAACCACCCTGCTCGCGGACGAGGCCTTTCTCGGTTTCACCGAGCGTCCGTCGATGGCGGGCCAGCGCGGTGCGGTCGTTGCGCGCTCGCTCACCAAGCTCTTCGGGCTGCCGGGTCTGCGGACGGGCTTTCTCGTTGCAACCGACGAGTTAGGGGATCGACTCGAAACCGGCCGGATAGCGTGGGGTCTCGGGACGCCCGCCGCCGCGGTCGGCGCACACTGCATGAGTCAGGACGAGTTCGTCGAGGAGACTCGACGACGGGTCTGTTCGGAGCGAACGCGGATGGCGGAGCTCCTCGACGAACAGTACGAAGTCACACCCTCGGAGGCTCCGTTTTTGCTGCTGGGCACGGGGAACGTTTCCGTGGACCGGATACTCGACCGGGTCCACGAGACGGACCTTACCGTACGGGACGCACGGAGCTTTCGCGGACTCGATTCGCATATCAGGATCGCAGTCAGAACTGACGCCGAAAACGACCGGTTGCTCGACGTGCTGTGTGATGTTTGAACCCCGAGTGCGTGAGGGCGTCCTACAGGTCTCTCGTCCGAACACACGCTGGCTCAGTACGGGCTGGGACGGCGGCCGCTCGAACGGCGACGTGGCCTACAACGTCTCGGTCCCCGAAGGGTTCGACCGGACGGATCTCACCGAGTATATCGCTTCTCGTAGGGAGCGGGCGGGCTTCGAGCGACCGGGACCGACCTTGTTGACCGGCGTCGACCTGAAACACGCGCGTCGTGCGTGCTACGGGTCGGTCGAGGTGATCGCCACGGCGGGCGTCTCGAACCCGGCGGCCCTACCCATGAATCCCTCGGGCGAGCGAAGCGTGCCCGCCGAAAGCCGGGTCGGAACGGTCAACCTCATCGTCGGAACTAGTAGATCTCCTTCTAGGGGGGCGCTTTCGAACCTGCTTACCGTCGCCGCGGAGGCGAAGGCCGCGACCCTGCTCGAACGAGCGGGCGTACCGGGGACGACGACCGACGCGATCATCGTCGCCTGCGACCCCGCCGGCGAGCCGGTGGAGTTCACCGGCAGCGCGACCCCCGTGGGCGCGGCGGTGCGGGCCTGCGTGCGGGAGGCTGTAGCTGCGAGCCTCGATTCGCGGTACGCCGATATTCCACTGCCGACCCCCGAGGAAGCCGAATACGGGGTCGAGACGACCGAGCGCGCCGAGGTCTTTTCGGTGGGAACCGAACCGACGAAGTAGGCTCGGACTGACGGAGGGGTATGAGCGACGCTATCGAGAACACGCCCGGTAAAGGCAGGACTCCGGAAGCCCGCGCGATCGAGCCGAGTTCCCCTGAAGAGTTCGGGCGCGTCCAGCTCTGGTGGGGCGACGGGAAAGGAAAGACGACGGCGGCGATGGGGATGGGCTTTCGCGCCGCGGGCCACGGCTATCGGGTCCATATGCTCCAGTTCATGAAGGGCGGGGCCGCAAGCGTCGAGGACGTTCGCGGCGAGTACAACGCGATCGCCGCGATGCCCGGCTTTTCCTACGAGAACGCGGGCCACTACGGCTGGCACGGTATGCACGACGGCAGCGAGGACGCGGATCACGAGGGCGAGGCCGACGCCGGATTCGAGCGTTTAGCGGAACTGACCGAGGCGGCGCGGGGGGCGGATCTCACCGAACCGCTCGCGCTCGACGGCTCGCCCGAGGCGGGCATGCATATGCTGATCGTAGACGAGGTCGTCTACGCGGCAAACAGGGGATTGGTCGATCGGAAGGCGCTAGTCGAACTGATCCGAACGAAGCCAACCGGCCTCGAACTCGTTCTCACGGGCGGCCACGAGAAGCCCGAGTATCTCTACGACACGGCCGATCTCGTGACGCGGGTGAAAAAGGAGAAACACCAGTTCGAGGAGGGCGGGCGCGCCCGGAAGGGAACGGAATACTAGTCGGCGAAAGGACGAAGCGACTCGGGATCGACCACCATTCATGCGACGATCGACGAAAACGCTCGCCGCCGTCGGAGCCCTCGGCGCGTTCGGTGCAGCCGTCTACTGGCGGCGAAACCCCTCGGCCTGTCCGTACCGCGGCCGGTTCGCACTCGACGTGCCCCGTCCGATCATCACGCGATCGCGCCTCGTTCGGCTTCTCGCGCCCGAACCTGGCGAACGCCTCCTCGAAATCGGTCCCGGTACCGGCCACTACACCCTCCCCGTCGCATCCCGTCTCGAACCGAGTGGTCGACTCGACGCGCTCGACCTCCAGCGGGCGATGCTCCGGCACGCGCGCGATCGTGCTCGTGCGGCAGATGGGAGAGAGATCGGGTTCGTACAGGGCGACGCGCGAGCGCTTCCCTACCGCGACGACGCATTCGACGGGGCCTCCCTCGTCCTCGTATTGGGCGAGGTGCCGGATCGGACGGCCGCCCTGTCCGAACTCCGTCGCGTCGTCCGGCCCGGCGGTCGGCTCGTCGTCGGCGAACTGCTTCCGGATCCCCATATGGTTCCGTTCGGATGGCTTCGCAAACACGCGGAAACCGCGGGCTTCGAGTTCGAGGATCGGATCGGCGGACGGGCGGGGTATTTCGCTCGGTTTCGGGTCCCGGCCGAGTCAGCTGGACAGGAATCGATGGGTTGAGGGACCATACCTACTACCTCCAGAGCGATGACCCGAACCCTGCTCGTCGCGGGTACCGCGAGCCACGTCGGCAAGAGCACGGTCGCCGCGGGGCTGTGTCGGGCGCTTTCCGATCGTGGAGTTCGGGTCGCACCCTTTAAAGCCCAGAACATGTCGAACAACGCGCGTGCGGTGTCCCGTAGTACGGATCCTACGGAGTTCGGCGAGATCGGCGTCTCCCAGTACGTCCAAGCGCGAGCCGCACGAGTCGAGGCGACCACCGACATGAATCCCGTACTGTTGAAACCGCGAGGAAACGGCGAGAGCCAGCTCGTGATCGACGGCGAGGCGGTCGGAAACGTCGGAGCGGGCGAGTACTACGAGGAGGGCTGGAAGCGCGCCCGCGAGGCCGCGCGGGCGGCCCACGCCCGGCTCGCCGCGGAGTTCGACGTGATCGTCGCCGAAGGGGCGGGAAGTATCGCGGAGATCAACCTCGCCCATCGGGATCTGGCGAACGTCGAGACGGTTCGATTCAGCGATGCAGCGGTTCTCTTGTTGGTGGACATCGAACGTGGCGGAGCCTTCGCGAGCCTCTATGGGACCCTCGAACTCGTGCCCGAGGGGGTGCAAGAGCGCGTGATCGGAGCCGCCATCACGAAGTTCCGAGGCAATCCCTCGCTACTGGAGCCGGGAATCGAGGAGATCGAGGAGCGGACGGGCGTGGCGGTCCTGGCCGTCCTGCCCTACGACGATCCCGGCCTTCCCGAGGAGGACAGCGTCTCGCTGCCCGCCGCGGGCGAAACGCGGGTCTACGGCGACTCCTCGGGGGTGCGGGTCGCGGTGCCCCGGCTCTCGCGAATTTCGAACTTCACCGACCTCGAACCGCTCGCGCGCATGTCGGGCGTCGCAGTCGTCTACGGCCCGCCAGAAACGGTGCTTGAGGAGGCGGACGCGGTCGTGCTGCCCGGAACGAAAAACACCGTCGACGACCTGCGCGAACTCCACCGAGCGGGCTTCGGCGAGCGTCTAAAGAACGTCTCGGGCCCGGTCGTCGGACTCTGTGGGGGCTACCAGATGCTCGGCGAACGGATCACGAACGCCGCGATCGAGGGCACGGGCGACGAATCGGAGATAGAGGGGTTCGGCCTGCTCCCCGTCGAAACCCGGTTTTCACACGAAAAACAGGTCGAGCGCGTCGAGCGCGAGTTGCGAGGAGTCGGACCACTGGCGGGCGCTCGCGGGCGGGTGTCGGGCTACGAGATCCACATGGGCGAAACCCGTCTCACTGCTCCCATACAGCGCCCATTTGAGGACGAGGGGGCCGCGACCGACCGTGTACTGGGAACGTATCTCCACGACTTGTTCGAAAACCGCATTGCGAGGGAGGCGTTTCTCGATCGCGTCTTTGAAAGCGCAGACCGCGAGCGACCTGCGCCGGAAGAACGAGAGTCGCCCTATGACCGGGCTGCGGCGCTCGTCACCGATCATCTCGCGCTCGACGCGCTCAGCTTTCCGGAGATATAGTGCATCCGAGATGAACGACGCGCCAGTAGTGTGCCAGCCAGTAGCACATATGAAAGCGAAACAACTAAAATACTGTCGGGAGTAGACGGAGGTAAGCCGAGGTAGCCTAGCCCGGCCAAGGCGGCAGATTCGAAATCTGCTGTCCTCACGGACTCGAGAGTTCAAATCTCTCCCTCGGCGTTCTCTGCACCGCAACATGCCGAGCGGAGCGAAGCATCTGCAGCGGAAACGCTAGAGAGATTTGAACCACGGTCGGACGTGCTCGCTACGCTGCGCGCGACCTTCCTGATTCAAATCTCTCCCTCGGCGCTTTCTGACGGTATCGGATCGCGCAGTGATCCGATTAGCCAACAAAATCGCTCTGCGATTTTGTGACACCGCACCATGCCGAGTGGCGCGGAACTCCATCCTGCGGACCGGTCGAGTCGG
Source organism: Methanobacteriota archaeon (assembly GCA_022561895.1). Lineage (GTDB taxonomy): Archaea > Halobacteriota > Halobacteria > Halobacteriales > Halalkalicoccaceae > Halalkalicoccus. The sequence continues at coordinate 6,635 of JADFQH010000044.1, forward strand.
AACCGGAAATATTATATCTATAATATATAAGAAATAATGACTAACGAGAAGAGGCCTGAGTCGGTGGTATGGACGGTTTTGTTCCGACATAATCGTTAATCGGAAGCGATAATATATTTGTACATGGGTGATAATGGTCGAATAGATATGTTCGCAATCGGCGAGGAGCGCGTCGATGACTGACGACGGTGATTCCCGAGACGGCACTGTCGCAACCGGGAGCGAGCAGCGAGTCTATCGGACGACACACGACTTCGAGGGACGGCGCGCGCTCAGTACGACCGTGATCGAGGCTATCGAGGAGACGGCGGACGTCGATGGTCCCTCCTCACGGGTGCTTGCGGACGTGATCGACCCGGACTGTCTCGACGGGCTGTTTAGACCCGTCCGTCATCGAACCGATCGCAAAAACGGCAAAGTGCAGTTCCCGCTCGATTCGTACAGAATCACCGTCTATGCGACCGGTGAGATCGAACTCCGGCGGATCGATTAGTCATCCGCGGGCGTCGGTGTCGGCCGGTCGACGAGTAGGCGGTCCAATGCATCGACCATCGCAACCACGCTCGCGCGCGTGATATCCGCGTCGCTTCGCGCGACGGTCACGGTCCGATCCCCACGCGACATGGTGACTTCGACGGTGACGACCGCGTCCGTCCCACCGGTGATCGCGTCGACGTGGTAGGAGTCGAGCTGGGCGTCCGCGGCCGAGCCGAGTGCCTCCCTCACAGCGGAGACCGCCGCGTCCACGGGCCCGCTACCGACGCCGCTTGCGACCCGTTGCTCGCCATCGACTTCGAGGCGAACACTGGCTGTGGGGGTTGCGCCGCCGCTTGCGGCCGTCAGATCCAAAAGTGACACCCGCCGATCCCGCTCGTCTCCACTCACGTCTTCTGCGATGGCCAGCAGATCCGCGTCAGTGACGCGCTTTCCCCTGTCTGCGAGCGTTTTCACCCGCGAAACAACCTCTGAGAGCGCCTCCTCGCTCACCGAAACGTCGTGTTCGGCGAGTGCAGCGCGCGCACCCGCCCGCCCGGTGTGCTTTCCGAGGACGAGCCGTCGCTCCCGGCCCACCGTCTCGGGCGAATAAGGCTCATACATCCGCTCGTCTTTCAGGGTGCCATCCGTGTGAATCCCGCTCTCGTGGGCGAAGGCGTTCTCGCCAACGACGGCCTTGTTCGGCGGGAGCGCAACGCCCGTGTACCGCGAGACGATACCGGCGAGTTCGTAAAGCAGGGTGGTCTCGACGGTTTCGATCCCATAACAGTGCGAAAGGGCGATCGCGACCTCCTCCAAGGCGACGTTGCCCGCGCGCTCGCCGACGCCGTTGACGGTGGCATGCACCATATCCGCACCCGCCGCGACGCTCGCAAGCGCATTCGCCATCCCCAGCCCCAGATCATCGTGGGTGTGGGTGCTCGTCGGGCCCAACTCTGCGAGCCGCGAGACTGCCTCGTAGGCTTCTCCCGGACTGGCATGCCCAACGGTGTCGGCGTAACAGACTCGGTCGGCTCCGGCATCCAGTGCGCCGCCCAAGAGTTCGACGAGATAATCGAGATCGGCACGCGAGCCGTCCTCGCCGATCACCTCGACCCAGAGGCCGTGTTCTCGGGCGTACTCAACTAACTCGACCGTGCGTTCGGCCACCTCTTCGCGGGTGGTCCCGACCTTTCCTTCGATATGTCGATCGCTTGCCGGCACGACGATGGTGACGCCATCGACGCCGCAATCGAGCGCGAGGTCCACGTCGTTTCGCACCCCGCGGGCGAAGCTGGTTACTGTACTACTGAGCCCGAGATCGGTCACCCGTTCGATGGTGCGGCGCTCGCCCTCGCCGGTGCAGGCGCTGCCGGCCTCGATAAACGGCACAGAAGCGGCGTCGAGCGTGCGGGCGATCTCTGCTTTCTCCTCGGGCGAAAGCGAGATACCCGGCGCTTGCTCGCCGTCGCGGAGCGTGGTATCGAGAAGGTCTATCGAGCGAACCGTGTCGAGACAGCCAGCAAAAGGGTTCTCATCGGGGGAGAATTTCGCATCCAGCCGGGTCGCCCCGACTTCCTCTATCCTCCGAAACCGAATGGTGAGGGTTGCTCTCCATTGTACTCCCACGAAAGACGAGGCAGTATATCAACGTGGTGGTCCCGACAGATACCGCGAGCCGGTCACTCCTCGAACCCGATACGATCTCCAGTACGAACTCCTTCAGTGCTTCCTGCGGGGAGTTCGCAGATCGTATCGGCCCGACCCCGACTGAAGCCGGTCCACGCGTCGAGGCGAGCAGTATGAGTGACTTCGCCGTCGACCAGCCAGACCGCGTCGATAGCGAAGGGAACACAGAACATATGCAGCGACCGGGTAACGGGTTTTCCGAACTCGAAGACTAAGGCACTGTCCTCGGGGATCTCCCGGCGGAACATCAGCCCGCGGGCGCGGGCGAGAAACGAGTCGGCGATCTCGACGTTGCCTGCGATAACGATGTCGAGATCGCGGTGGACCAGACGCACACCGGGAATCGGAAAAACACGGCCATGAGCCTTGTGGCCCGCGGAACCCTTTTGTTCGTCCGAACTAACAGGCGGTCGTTCTCATGAGCGACGTCGCAATACTCGGCGGCGGGATCGGCGGGCTGAGCGCGGCCCACGAACTCACAGAACGGGGGTTTTCGGTCACCGTCTACGAGCGAAACGATCGCTTCGGCGGGAAGGCGCGTAGCGTTCCGGGACCGGATCGGGGCGGGGGAGCGCCACTTCCCGCCGAACACGGCTTTCGGTTCTTTCCGGGCTACTACCGCCACGTCGAAGACACGATGAAACGGATTCCCGTTCACGAGGGTCGAACCGCCGCCGAGAACCTTGTTTCGACCGAGGGGACACTGCTTGCACGCACCGTCGGCGAGGAGACGATCAGTTCGACGCGAACCCCGAAAAGTCTCGAGGAGTGGCGTTCGATTCTGCGCCCGAGCTTCGCCACCGAGGAGCTGTCGAACCCCGAGGCCCGGTTTTTCGCGGAGCGCATGCTCGTCTTGCTCACGAGCTGTGAGGCCCGGATGGACGAGCAGTGGGACCGGACCTCGTGGTGGGAGTTCGTCGACGCGGGCAACCGCTCGAAAGGATTTCAACAAGCGGTCTCTGCAACCCAACTGCTCGTTGCGCTTCGCCCCGAACTGGGCAGCGCTCGAACGGTGGGCCGGATCTACCTCCAGCTCATGCGCGGGCACGTCGATCCCAGAACACCGACCGAGCGCGTCCTCAACGGGCCGACGAGCGAGGTCTGGATCGATCCGTGGGTGGAGTATCTCGACGAGCAAGGGGTCGAGCTTCGGGCGAACTCGTCGGTGACCGAACTCGAGTTCGACGGCGGGCGGATTTCTACTATCGCTATCGAAGACGAAACGGGAGTAGATCGTGAAACGGCGGATCAGTACGTGCTGGCCGTCCCGGTTGGAGCGGCTCGACGGCTGGTCTCGCCCGAGATCGGACGGGCGGCCCCCTCGCTCTCCCGACTGAATCGCCTTCGCACGGAATGGATGAACGGCATTCAGTTCTATCTCGAAAATGACCTTCCGCTGGTTCGGGGCCACGGCGTCTACACCGACTCGCCGTGGGCGCTGACCTCGATCTCGCAGGGGCAGTTCTGGGAGCGCGATCTGTCGAGCTACGGCGACGGCGAGATCTCGGGGATTCTCTCGGTGATCGCCTCCGACTGGAACACTCCCGGAATCGTCTACGGCAAGCCCGCAAAGGAGTGTCGCCGCGAGGAGATCGCGACCGAGATCTGGGAGCAGCTGAAACGCCATCTGAACCGCGAGGGCGAGCGGCTGACGGACGACAATTTGATCGAGTGGTATCTCGATCCCGCACTCGAAGAGCGCGAAGGCGGCGTCGAGAACCGCGAGCCGCTATTAGTGAATACGGTCGGTTCGTGGCGCTACCGGCCCGATGCTCGCACGGAAATCGATAACCTGACAGTGGCCGCCGACTACGTCCGGACGAACAGCGATCTCGCGACGATGGAGTCCGCAAACGAAGCCGCACGCCACGCCACGAACGCGATCCTCGAGCGGACCGGGTCGGACGCGAAGGCCTGTGAGATATGGCCGCTTGCGGAGCCCGCGGTCTTCGAGCCGCTAAAGGCCCAAGACAGGGTTCGCTACCGTCTCGGACTTCCTCATCCGGGCGATGTGACGCACGCTGCCAGAAGAACGATCAAACGACTCGCACGCACGTAGATGAAACGAACACCTACCGGAACCTCGGTCGGCGTCGACGACCCCTACGAGCACGCTGGGCGCTGTGACCACCTCACGAGCGTCGGGCGGTGTCGATACGCGATCGAACAGCCCGAACGGGACCCCGCGTTCGCCCGCAAGCGCCACGCGGCGGAGTACGCGTGTCTCGTAAGCGAAGCGGGCTGTGAGTGGTCCGACTGCCCGCATTTTCGCTCGCGGGCGAGCGAGCACGAATGCCATCGCTGCGGGCTCGAAGAACGACGGATGGCTGGTTCGGCCAAACGACCCCTACTCGAAGAGCACCATCTGTCCTACCGTGGATCGAGGGATGAAAACGACGGCGAGGAGACGAGCCACGAGATCACCGTTTCTCTCTGTCGGTGGTGTCACGCGAAGATCCACGGCTCGTGGGCGCGGATCGACGACGACGTCTCGCCCAGCCCCGAGGCGCTGGCGGAAGCCGAGGGCCGGCGGAGCCGCGAACTCGACGAGGGCGAGTTTCGAACCGCGAGCGAGCGATTCGACCGGTGATTCGCGACGCTTTTCTTCCCCCATCGGCTACCGTCAGTATGCAAATCGACGTGGTCGACAACCACGGCCAGTTCACCCATCTCGAAGGGCGCGCCCTGCGCGATATCGGCGTTGAAACGGAGACCATCGACAACGAGACGCCTCCAGAGGAGATCGACGCCGACGGACTCGTTCTCTCCGGTGGTCCCGAGATGTCGCGGGCCGGGCGCTGTGGCAAGTATCTCGACCTCGGGATCCCAGTCCTGGGGATCTGTCTCGGCATGCAGGTGATCGCCGCGGAACTCGGCGGCAGCGTTGCGGGCGGCGAGTACGGTGGCTATGCGGACGTGACGGTCGAAATTGAGGAAAAAGCGGATCCACTCGTCGGCTCGCTCGCACCGGAAACCCGCGTGTGGGCCAGTCACGCGGACGAGGTCAAAGAGCTTCCAGAGGGGTTCGACCTGACCGCAACAAGCGAGGTTTGTGGAATCGAGGCGATGAGCAACGAATCGAGGAATCTCTACGGCGTTCAGTGGCATCCCGAAGTCGCACACACCGAACGGGGCGAAGAGGTGTTCCGTAATTTCCGGGCGATCTGTGAATAACTAGCTCTCGCTTTCTTCGAAGAGTTCGTCAACCGCCGATTCGGCCGCCCGCACCGCGTCCTCTGCGACCTGTTCGCTCTCCTCGCCAGCGTTGAGATACACGTCGATCTCCAGAACCCCGTCTTCGAATCGCACTGTCACATCTAGGTCATCCACATCCGAACGACTGTACCGCGAGAAAATCAGCCCTTCTGCGGCTTCCGCGGCAGTTCTGACGACCTGTTCGTCCGTGGGCTCCATCTACGCGCCGCCAGGACCGCCCGGACCGGGGCCACCCATGCCGCCGGGGCTCGGGCCGCCGCCCGCGCCGCCGAGCATCTGCTGAAGCTCCTGCTGGAGCTCCTCGAACTGCGTCTGGACGCGCTCTTCTTGTTTCTTCAGCGTTTCGAGGCGGACTTCGAGACTGTCGACCTTCTCGTCGAGTTCGTCGTTCGCACTCTCGTGGTCGGTCTCGATCAGCAGTTCGCCGGCCTCGCGGTACATCGTGGTTCCCTCATCGACATCCGCCAGGGTTTCGAGCGCCTGCTGGGTTTCGTTGAGGCTGGATTCGGCCTGGTTCTTCTGGACGGCGACCTGCTGGGCCGTCTCCTGAAGACCCTGTAGCTCCTCGAGTTTCTCCTGTGCTTCCGGCGGTAGGTTACCCTGCATATCGCAAGCGAGGCGACCCGGACGGAAAAACCCCCGCTTTGCCGTCCGGTGATCCGCATCGAACGGACTGACGTCACTGTTGGCTCGCCACTTGGAGATCTCGTGTCACCTGTGAATCGATCTGCGCGATGATGGACTCGATGAGCGAACCCCGCTTTACCCGCACCGTCTTCAGATGACTCGCGCCGGGAACGAGAACGCAGAGATCGAGCACTACGCCGGACGATGCAACCGGACTCGTTTCGTCCGTAACCCACTCGTACGAGACAACCAGCCACTCTTGGCTCGCTACGGTGACACGTGGAGAGCCGGATGATGCAGACCACAGATCGCCGTCGCTCGATAGCGACCCGTCGTCGAACTGATCCCTCGATAGAGTCATACTATCTACATTAGAGACGATGTACAAATAGGTTGTGCTGATGACAGCTACGAGACCGAGAGTCGCGTGAGAAGAGAAGTCGTCACGGGCGCTACTCGTCGGATGATGGTCGGCGACTGTCGAGCTCCGCGACCGTTTCCGTCGTATCGAGAAGCGTTAGCCACGTGTTCATCGCCGCACGAAGCGCAACGAGATCCGCGGCTTCGATCCGGATGGTGAGCATTTCTCCGTTCCGTGAGACAGCCACCGATGAACGCTCATCACCGAGGTCCGCTACTTCAGGGAGGATCGAACGCTCGATGAGGCGGGCGCTCTGGAAGTCGTCGTACTCACACGCGAGAGAAGCAGTATGGGGAGCGCTCAATTGACGCCGACTTCTTTGATGTCGCGGCTTCGTTCCTTGAGCAGGACGCGATGGCCGCAGTACGGACAGCGAACCCCCCCATATTCGTCGAGTTCGACATCGCG
>JADFQH010000045.1 GCA_022561895.1 Methanobacteriota archaeon
GTGGGCATCCACCAGCGCAAGCGTGTTGGAAAACCGGTAGGCGCCGTATTTGCCGATGACCCCCAGAAGTCCCATGCCGCCCCGGAGCTTGATGGTCCGGGTGCCGGCGCCTTCCCAGTGCCGCAGCATCTCCTCAGGATAGCCTTGCTCTTGCAGACGCTTGCGGCCCGCGTCGCCGCTATAGGTTTCGGCTATTTTGATGATCGCCTGCGCGATGTAATTCTCCACAGCCTCCCAGGAGATCTTCTCCAGGGTATCCTGGCCGCGAGCGGTAAACTTATATTTCTGCTTATTCGCCTTGGTGAGGAAAGGAAAACCAGCGTCCGCCCACTGTTTCCAGCCTCTGCGGACCAAGGGATATTTCAGCCGATAGCTGCCATAGATGCGCCGATGAAAAGTGAACCCGTTGGAGCAACCCCGGGGATTCCAGGCATAGGTGCATTGGTTCCCATAGATATCTTTGATTTTATGGTTGTCGTAGTTCTGTTCGGAGCGAATCATCACACCGTTGCGGGTGAATGCCCGCAGGCGGCACTCATGTGTGCAGTTCGGGGAGCAGATAAAGGTGAAACTATCGTCAGGTTTGTATTGATTCCGGTAAACTTTCTCCCAACCGCGATGGGGGTAATAGCCCAACGGATTTTCAATATCGGGAATGGTTTGCAGGTAAAACAGACTGCCGGGGGCGGCGGACAGCACTGCGATGCCGCCCTGGACGAGGGTGAATGAGGCGACCAGAGAGACCAGTGCGACCATGACGCGCCGACGCAAGCTCATGCTTCGCCCTCCGTGTAGGAGCGAAAGAGATCTTCGAGCGAAGCCTCCTCCGTCTCGAAGTCCTGGACGACCGCGCCTTCCTCTTCAAGCGTGCTCAAGACGGCGGTTTTTGAACTGTCGCTGACCCCCACGCGAAGCACCGAGCCGTTCTGTTCGACCCCCGAGACGCCGTCGAGGGCGCGCACGCTATCGACCGCCCGCGAGGGAAGCTCGCCGACGGTGATCGCGAGGGTGGCGTCGGTTCCAGCGGTCTCCCGAAGCCCCGAAACGCTGTCTTCGGCGACGAGCCGTCCCTCCCGAAGGATGCCGACCCGATCGCAGACGGCCTCGACCTGCCCGAGGATATGGCTCGAAAAGAAGACCGTCGCACCGCGCTCGACCTCCTCTCGTACGATCTCGCGCATTTCGAGCGCGCCGTTCGGGTCCAGTCCTGTAGACGGTTCGTCGAGAATGAGGAGATCTGGATCGCCGACGAGCGCCATTGCGAGTGCGAGGCGCTGGGTCATCCCCTTCGAGTAGTCGCCGGCTTTTCGATCGGCGGCGTCGGGGATGCCGACGCGTGCTAAGAGTGCATCGGGATCGTCGTTCGCTTCCTTGGATTCGATGGCGAACTCGACGTGTTTTCGCCCCGAAAGGCGGTGATAGACGTCGAACCCTTCGGGGAGGACGCCGGTTCGTTCACGGACTCGGACGCTGTCAGCGTGGGCGTCGTAGCCGAGAACTTCGATGCTCCCTTCAGAGGGGTGGACGAAATCCAGCAGCATGTTGATCGTCGTGGATTTGCCCGCGCCGTTCGGGCCGAGAAAGCCAAAGACCTCGCCCTCGTGGACTTCGAGGTCGAGATCCTCGACCGCGACGACGTCGCCGCCGTCGTAGCGCTTGGTCACGTTGTGCAGTGAGATCGCGGCCATTACCCGCGCTTGTGCGACCCCCGGTATAGGTCTTTAGGTCTGATTTAAATACTCTCGTCCGGATCGTGGCGCGCTGCCATGCGTGCAGCCTCCTTCGCGTAGCGTTCTGCGTTCTCCTCGTCGGTCGGATCGAGCTTTGCAGGATCGATCTCGATCCCGGCGGTCGCCTCGGCACCGGTCGCCGCAGCGCGTTCGGTGATGAACTGGCCCGAGCCATCGGTTGGGGCGTAGACGATCCGGATCAGCCCCTTGTCGTCGTAGGTCCGTTCGACCAGCCAGCACTGGATCGAGTCGCTCATACCGGGCGGTTCGCGCTCGTCGGGTTTGTATGCGGTGGTCGGGGTCGAGAAGATCGATGCAGGCATGCCAGTAGCGAACCTGAAGCAGGCATGCTCGTGGCGTTACAGGCGGATCTCGTGCTGCTCGGAGCGCTCTACGTACTGATGCCGGCGTTCGTCGGCTACTGGACCTACCGCGACGCCTCGAAGCGAGGGTCAGAGAAGGCGCTGAACTGGGCGCTCGCACTGCTTCTGTTCGGCCTGCTGAACCCGCTTGCGCTCGCGGTCGGGATCGTCCTCTATCTCTCGGTACGCAAGGAGTTCCCGAGTGCGGCAGATTCAAACGATTCTGGCGACTAGAACGACCGAATGGACGGGGCCGAACTCAGGAGTCGCACAGCCACGCTGCCACGCGAGCCGGGGGTCTACCAGTTTCTCGATAACGGGACGACCCTCTATGTCGGGAAGGCCGTCGATCTCAGGAGTCGAGTTCGATCCTACGCCGATCCACGAAGCGAGCGGATCCGTCGAATGGTCCGCGGGGCGAAGGAGATCGATTTCGCCGTCACCGATACCGAAACACAGGCCCTCTTGCTCGAAGCCAACCTCATAAAACGCCACCAGCCCCGCTACAACGTCCGCCTGAAGGACGACAAGTCCTACCCATTGGTACAGCTGACCGACCACGAGTTCCCCCGGATCGAGATTACCAGAGATCCGAATCCGGCCGCGACCGCGTTCGGCCCGTTTACGAACAAGGGAACGGTCGAAGTGGTAGTAAAAGCCCTCCGGGAGATCTACGGCGTTCGTGGCTGTTCGGATCACAAATTTTCCGGGAGAACCCGGCCCTGTCTCGACTACGATATCGGGCTGTGTAGCGCGCCATGCACGGGCGAGATCGGCGGGGAAGCCTATATCGAGGATGTCGAGTCGGTCAAACGCTTTTTCGCTGGCGAGACGGGGGTGCTTTCCGATCCGCTCGGACGGCGGATGGAGAACGCAGCCCAAGAACAGGCGTTCGAGCGGGCAGCGAGCCTCCGGGACCGACTCGACGCGGTCGAGACGTTTCACGAGGGGCGCGGCGAGGCCGTTTCGAGTACGGAAAGCGCTCGCGTGGTCGAGGTCCTCGGGGTCGCAACCGAGGGCGAGCGCGCGATCGTCTCGCGTCTCCACAGCGAGAACGGCCAGCTCGTCGATCGGGATCGCCATTATCTCGATATTCCCGACGAAAGCGACGGCCACGCCGGAGTGCTTTCAGCATTTATCGCCCAGTACTACGCCGAACGCGAGCTTCCCGACTCGATCCTCGTTCCCGAGGACCCCGCCGACCGCGAACTCCGCGGCTGGCTCGAAACTGAAAGAGTCTCCCTCAAAGTGCCGGGCGCGGGCCGGGAGGCCACCCTCGTGGATCTGGCGATCAAGAACGCCCGGCGAACGGATCACAGCGACGATCCCGTGAGCGCGCTCGCGGAAGCACTCTCGATCCCCCACCCCGAGCGGATCGAGGGGTTCGACGTGAGCCACGCACAGGGTCGCTCCGTGGTCGGGAGCAACGTGTTGTTCGTGGGCGGCGAATCAGAAACCTCGGGCTACCGTCGGAAGAAACTGGAGGAACGAAACGACGACTATGCCAATATGCGCGCGCTGGTTCGCTGGCGCGCGCTGCGGGCGGTCGAGGGTCGCGACGATCGGCCCGATCCGGATCTCCTGCTCGTCGACGGCGGCGAGGGGCAACTGGCCGCTGCACGCGACGCACTCGCAGAGACGGGCTGGGACATCTCTGTAGTCGCGCTCGCCAAAGCAGAGGAACTGGTGATCACGCCCTCGGGAGTCGAGGACTGGCCCTCGGACGCCCCGCACCTCCACCTTCTTCAGCGCGTGCGCGATGAGTCCCACCGCTTTGCGGTGCAGTACCATCAAACTCTCAGAGACGACGTTTCGACCGTTCTGGACGACGTGCCGGGGATCGGACCCAAAACACGGACGAGCCTCCTCAGGAGATTCGGCAGCGTTGATGGGATCCGTGCGGCCTCGACGGCCGACCTCAGGAGCGTCGAGGGCGTCGGCGAGAAGACGGCGAAAACGATCGCGGAGCGGCTCTGAGGCGCGAGAGCGATCGCGGAACGGCTTCGAACTACCGATCTGCGGCCTCGACCATCTGGTAGCCGATGGTTCCCTCGCGGAGGCGCTCCGTGTGGACGGCGAGCCGGTCGTCGGTCGCGAGCAGGAGCACGTCGAGCCCCTTCGTCGCCGCTTCCCTGACCGCGTCGGGCGTCCCGAAGCGGACGTCGGGCTCGAGGCCGGCGGTGCTCGCCGCCGCCACGGCTTAGGTTCCCGCGGCCGCTACCAGATCGTGCCCGGCGGCGTACCCCCCGAGCGTTTCGGGGTCGGCGACCGCGCTGCCGCCGTCAATCACCTTCGGGATCGAGACGATCGTCACCTCGCCCAGCTCGTAGTCGAGGACGCCCTCGAAATCCGTGATTCCGACGTCGCCTCCCTCCTCGGCGCTCGTGACCGCGACCGCCGTTGCACCCCCACTCGCCCCCGGCGTCGCCCGGAGAACACCCTCGCCCATCGAGAGCGTGACGCTCCCACCCTCCTCGATCCCGGCGGTCGCGATCGCGGTCTCGATGTCGACCTGCCCGATGACGTCTTCGGCGACGTGGCTGGTGAACTCCCGAAGCTCGTCGGTCCGTGAGATGAGCCAGTCGACACCCTCCTTGCTCACCTCGTAGCGCCCGCGTCCACCCTTCTCGACGTAGCCTTCCTCGACCAGTCCCTGGAGATAGTCGCTGACCGCCTGGGCGGTGATGCCGATCGCGTCGGCGATCTCCTGCTGGCTGACGGCGGGCTGACGTTCTGCGATCTGGACGAGAATCTGGTATCGCGTGGCGTCGCGCTTGTTCCGCAGCACGCTCGAACCCGCTCTGTCGGTTTCCGCCATTGCCGTAGCTCGGCGAGCGAAGAACAAGTAGTTTTGTACTCCGTCGGCTGAATCCACGATAGAATCCAGTCAGCTTGCGTTGAGAGCGTAACGGGGGACATCGGGAATTCCCGCCTCACCATTCCAGCGAGCCGCCCGACTGGTACTCGGCGACGTTCGTCTCGAAGAAGTTCTTCTCCTTGTTCAGATCGACCTGCTCTGCCATCCACGGGAACGGGTTGTCGGTGCCGTAAACGGGCTCCATTTTCAACTGACCCAGCCGCCTGTCGGCGACGTACTCGACGTACTCGGCGAACTGTTCGGGCCCCATTCCGAGGACCTCCTCGGGGCAGGCCTCGCGGGCGTACGTACGTTCGAGTACTACCGCCTTACGGATCAGCTCCTCGACCTCAGCCTCGAACTCGTCGGTCCAGACGCCCGGATTCTCCTCGCGAACCGTGTCGATCAGGTCGGCCCCGAAGTTCAAATGCAAGGATTCGTCGCGCATGATGTACTCGAACTGCTCGCCGATCCCGACCATCTTCCCGCGGCGTTTCAGCGCGAGCATCATCGCAAAGCCCGCGTAGAAGAAGATCCCCTCCATGATCACGTAGAAACCGACGAGATCCCGGAGGAACTCCCGAACGTCTTCGTCACTGCCGATCTCGAAGCCCGGATCGTCGATTACTTGCGTAAGGTCGACGACGAACTCGTCTTTGGCCTCGATCGCGGGGATGCGGTCGTACATCCCGTAGAGGTACTCGGGATCGAAGCCCAGCGAGTCACAGCAGTAGATGAACGTATCGGTGTGAATCGCCTCCTCGTAGGCCTGCCGAAGCAGGTACTGTCGGCACTCGGGGGCGGTCACGTGGTCGTACACTGCGAGAACGATGTTGTTGGCAGTGAGCGATTCGGCGGTCGAGAAAAAGCCGAGGTTCCACTCGACGAGCTGGCGCTCTTCACTACTCAGTTCGTCGTTCTCCCACTGGTGGACGTCGTCGGCCATCGCCACCTCCTCCGGTGTCCAGTTGTTCGCGACGCCCGCCTTGTAGTACTCGCGTGCCCAGTCGTAGTCGATCGGCAGAATCTTGTTCGGGTCGTGATGGGTGTCGTTGTTGATGATCGGCATTACTGACAGGCCTCACAGGTTGGATCCTCGACGCTCGGCAGCCCCGTCTCCTCGTTTTCGCCGTCCATCCCGTCGTCCCCACCATTCGACCCCCGGAACTGGGTGTCGTCGTACTCGCGCATATCCAGCGTGGTCTTTTCGACCTGACTCGCGCCCAGGGTGCGGAGATAGTAGGTCGTCTTCAGCCCGAGTTCCCACGCCCTCTCGTAGACCTCGGCGAGCAGCGACCCATCGGTAGCGGGGAAAAAGACGTTGTGCGACTGGCTCTGATCGATCCACGTCGCGCGTTCGGCCGACAGGCGAAGCTGGTGGCGCGGGTCGATCTCGAACGCGCCCCGATAGAGCTCCTTCAGCTCATCGGGAATCGCCTCTATCTCCTGGATCGAGCCGTCGTGATACGTGATCCGGTCGCGGATTTCGTCGGTCCACAGGCCCCGCTTGCGCAGGTTGGAGACGAGATGGCCGTTGATCACGGTGAAGTCGCCGGACATGTTCGACTTCACGTATAAATTCGAGTAGATCGGCTCGATCGAGGGGGTCGTCCCCGCGATCGTGGAGATGGTCGCCGTCGGCGCGACCGCCATCGTGTTCGAGTTTCGCATTCCGTGCTCGGCGACGTGCTCGCGCACCCGCTCCCAGTCGAGGCGCTCTTCGACCTCGATCGGAATCTCGCGCCCGCGTTCTTCTTCGAGCAGCGAGAGGGTGTCCTGGGGGAGCAGGCCGCGATCCCACTTCGAGCCCTCGTAGCTCTCGTAGGCCCCGCGTTCGGCGGCCAGTTTCGAAGAGCCGTCGATGGCGTGGTACGCGACGAGTTCTTGAGTGCGGTCGGCGAAGTCGACGGCCTCCTCCGAAGCCATCGGAATGTCCTGCTTCATCAGGGCCTCGTGAAAGCCCATGATACCTAAGCCAACTGGCCGGTGGCGCATGTTCGAACGTTCCGCCTTTTGGGTGGGGTAGAAGTTCAGGTCGACGACGTTGTCGAGCATCCGCATCGCCGTCGTCACCGTCTCGGCGAGCGTCTCGCGATCGAGTCCGTTCTCGTCCGTATGCCGCGCGAGATTCACCGAACCGAGGTTGCAGACGGCGGTTTCCTCGTTGCTCGTGTTCAGCGTGATCTCCGTACAGAGGTTCGAGGAGTTGATCACACCCGTGTGATCCTGCGGCGAGCGAATATTAGCGGGATCCTTGAACGTGATCCACGGGTGGCCGGTCTCGAACAGTCGGGTGAGGATCGTGCGCCACAGTTCGGTGGCCTCGCACCGCTCGTACTGGTCGAGTTCGCCGTTCTCGGCGGCCTGCTCGTACTCCCTGTACTTCTCCTCGAACTCGTTCCCATAGGACCCGTGGAGGTCGGGCACCTCCTCGGGCGAGAAGAGCGTCCACTTCCCGCTCTCGTCGACGCGCTTCATGAACAGGTCGGGCACCCACGCCGCGGTGTTCATGTCGTGGGTGCGCCGGCGCTCGTCGCCCGTATTGCGCCGAAGGTCGAGAAACGCCGGGAAATCGAGGTGCCATGCCTCCAAATATGCGCAGGCCGCCCCGCGACGCTTCCCGCTCCTGTTGATCGCGCCGGTCACGTCGTTTGCGATCCGCAGAAACGGGACCGTTCCCGTGGATTCGACGCCCGTCGACGAGATCCGCGCGCCGCTCGCCCGGAGGTTCGTCCAGTCGTTTCCGAGCCCGCCCGACCACTTCGAAAGCTTCGCGTGTTCCTTGTAGGCGTCGAAGATCCCCTCCAGATCGTCGGGAACGGTCGTGAGGTAACACGAGGAGAGCTGTGGATGGGTCGTCCCCGCGTGAAACAGCGTCGGTGTCGAGTGGACGAACCGGAGCGTCGAGAGCAGGTCGTAGAACGTTTTTGCATACTGCTCGCGCCCCTCGGGCTCCTCGCGAAGCGCGATCCCCATCGCCACGCGCATCCAGAACGTCTGTGGAAGTTCGATCGGCTCCTCGCCGTCCCGAAGGAAATATCTCTGGGAAAGCGTTTCCATGGCGATGTAGTCGAGGTGGTCGTCGCGGGTGGGTTCGAGGGCCTCGGCGAGTCTCGACAGGTCGTACTCCGCCATCCGTTCGTCGAGCAGGTTCGTCTCGACCCCGCGCTCGATCGATTGGGCGAACGACTCCCGATAGGCGGCCTCGCGATCCTCGATCTCGCCGGCTTCGCCGACCCGTTCCTCGAACTGTCGCTTTCGAACGACCCGCGCGGCGATCCGTTCGTATTCGGGATCGCGCTCGATCCGGGCCGTGAGCGCGCCGACGACCGCCTCGTAGATCTCCGCTCGGCTCGCGCCCTCGTAGCAGTCGCGTGTCGCCGCACGGGCAACCTCCGCTACGGCCGCCTCGTCCATCCGCTCGCTTTGGGCCTGTTCCAGTATCGATCGGATCGTGTCGGTTTGCATCGTCGCTTGACTCATGATATTCCCGGCCCGATAGCGTCGCCACTGCCGGCGAAACGCCGCTCAGGGCGGCCGATCGGGCCGTGTTCAGGTATCCGCCGGGACCGCCATAAGTATTCCCAACTTTGCTTTCTATAAGACAACTGTGTTTGTTCATTCGGACGACGGCCAGCGCCGGTCCGCGGACGCAAGCGGTCGTTCGGGCAGAGTGTGACTGGCGCGGAACCTACCGGAACCGCTCCCCGCTTCTAGGATCCGCACCGATCAATTAAAGCCAGCTTGGGGTAGATACACTGCAGTGATGATCGACGGACGATGGGAGTCGGGCGGCGGGACACCAAGGCTGGTCGTCGTCGCCGGAAGCACCCGAACGGCGACGATTACTCACGAGGGGAGCCCGATCAGCGCCGCCGGGGCCGACCGCGAGGCCGTTTATCACACCCCAAGTGCGGACCTCGAACTCCTCGAGTACGGCGACGTGACCCTCGCACCGGCCGTCCCGATCAGCCCCTCGGGCTGTCCGACGCCGGCGGTCGTGACCCACGCCGTCCGCGAGCTACTGGAGTTCGACGTAACCCCCATCGATGCGGGACTGGCGCGGGAGACCGGCGCGCCGACCGTCGCCCTCGGCACCGAACCGGGTGCGGACATCCGCGAAGCGGCGGCGGTCGCGAACGCCGACGAACTGTTCTGCGTCGGGCGGTCGGTCGGACGGGCGCTTCCCGATTCGGAGCTCCTGATCGGCGAGACGATCCCCGGCGGGACGACGACCGCGATGGCGGTGTTGAGCGCGCTCGGCGAGCGACCGGCGGTCTCCTCGTCGCTCCCGGTGAACCCCCTCGCGCTCAAGCGGCGGGTGGTCGAGGCGGCGCTCGCGGCGAGTGATCTCGACGCCGGCGGGGCCGCGGGCGCACCGGTAGAAGCGGTCCATCGCGTCGGCGATCCCACACTCGCGTGCGTCGCGGGGCTGATATCGGGCGCGAGCGACGCCGGAACCGAAGTGATCCTCGCAGGGGGCACACAGCTCGCCGCGGCCGCCGCCCTCGCGCGCCACGCGGGCGTCGACGCGCCGCTGACGCTCGCGACCACCTCGTTCGTCGCGGAGGACGAAAGCGCGGGGATCGAGCTCCTGGCGTCGGATCTCGAGCTGGAGCTTCGCGTAACCGATCCGGGGTTCCGCGGTCAGGACCACCCCGCAATGGCGGCGTACGCCGCCGGAGAAGCGAAGGAAGGCGTCGGGATGGGCGGGGCGTTGTGGCTCGCCGAGCGCGAAGGGGTTCCGATGTGCGCGCTCGGCGATCGGGTAGAGCGGGTGTACAACCGGGTGACGGAGGCGATCCGGGCGTGAGGGGGGTCGTCCTCGGGGGCGTGAGTTCGGGCGTCGGCAAGACCGTCGCCGCGCTCGCAACGATCCGCGCGCTCGATCGAGCGGGCTACGCAGTCCAGCCCGCGAAGGCCGGCCCGGATTTCATCGACCCGAGCCACCACGAACAGGTCGCGGGCCGTCCGTCGAGAACGCTCGACTGCTGGCTCGAAGGGAGGGAGGGGCTTCGGCGTAACTACCACCGCGGCGAGGGCGAGATGTGCATCGTCGAGGGCGTAATGGGGCTGTACGACGGCGACTGCTCCAGCACCGCGATGGTCGCCGAGGCGCTCTCCCTACCCGTTGTCCTCGTGGTCGACGCCAGCGCCGGGATGGAGAGCGTCGCCGCGACCGCGCTCGGATTTCGGGAATACGCGAGACACGCCGGTCGCGAGATCGATGTCGCCGGAATCATCGCCCAGCGCGCTCATGGGGGTCGCCACGAGCGAGGGATTCGTGACGCCCTTCCCGAGGGGATCGAATACTTCGGGCGGATCGGGCCCCGCGAGGATTTGGAGATCCCCGATCGGCATCTCGGTCTGCAGATGGGTGAGGAAGCGCCACTCGAAGACGAGGCGCTCAACGCCGCAAGCGAACACCTTCTGCCCGATAGGCTGCTCGACATTGCGCGCGAACCGCCGCGGTCGGAGCCCGAGAGGACTGGCGAGCCGACCGGCAAGCGAGTGGCCGTCGCCCGCGACGGGGCCTTCTGCTTTTACTACCCGGAGACGGTCGAGCGCTTCGAGGAACGCGCCGATTTGGTGACGTTCTCACCCGTTGCGGGTGAGGATCTACCCGACTGCGACGGCGTCTACCTGCCGGGCGGCTATCCCGAACTCCACGCCAAAGCGCTCTCGCGGTCGCCCGCACTCGAAGCGATCGGCGAGCGAGCTGCCGATGGACTTCCCGTGTTCGGGGAATGCGGCGGGCTGATGACGCTTTCCGAATCCCTCTCGACGGCCGACGGCGAGACCTATCCGATGGCCGGCGTGCTGCCCGCCGAAGTGAGAATGCACGACCGGTATCAGGCGCTCGATCACGTCGAACTACGGACAGTAGGTGAAACGCTCACCGCCGCCTCCGGCGAGTCGCTTCGCGGCCACGAGTTCCATTACTCCAGTGCTGAGGTCGATTCGAATGCCCGCTTCGCCTTCGAGATGGAACGAGGCGAGGGGATCGACGGCGAACACGACGGGCTGATTGAGTACAGAACGCTTGGAACCTACTGTCACGTCCACCCCGAAAGTGGGACATTCGACGCGCTGCTCGATGGCCTATAAGGCGAGATTGAGTGCAGAATAAAGAAGAGTGACTCAGCTATCGGGACGAGGCATTGTCTCGATGTCTCGAATTCGAGCCGTTTTCTCGACTGATCGGTACTGACGTTGCCAGGCATCCTCCGGAAACAGTCCGTTGCGGTCGAACAGCTCACGAGCTTCTTCTGTGAGTTCATAGAACTTGTACGGATAGTTCCGAAGTCGTTTTCCGGTCTCGAACTCGCGCTCACGAACGACACCAACATCAGCTAATGTCTTCAAGTAACGGCGAATGGCGTCGTCACTCAGCGACGGATTCATGTAGTCTAACTCCTCGACGCTAATCATTCCTTTTGGATGACCAACGATATCCGAGAGAATGTCGGCTCGTTTCTTGTCCGTCGTTTTCTGGAGCGCGCACCACGAATCGAACTCTTCAGTAACGTCCGTCTTGGACGCCATACGTATATTTTAGGAACTATCAATATCAACGTTCGCGCTCTGTCGAAAACGGTAGCACGATCGATTGCTCGGAGAACCTGTAACTACCGTTAGAACTCGGCTTCGGGTTCGGGGACGACACCCTCATCAACGACTTCGAACTCCTCGCGCAGTTCACGGATCCTGTCTCGAATATCGGCGGCAAGCTCGAACTCCAGATTCCCGGCAGCCTCGTTCATACGCTCCTCTAAGGCCTGAATTTGGGCCTGTGCGGCCTCCGCGTCCTCCGGGGCGTCGCCCGTGACGCCGCTTGTATCCGTCTTGCTTCCCGGTAGGTTCGTCTCGCCGACCGCCTTGTCGATGGTCGTCGGTGTGTAGCCGTGCTCTTCGTTGTATTCGCGCTGGATCTCGCGGCGCCGTTGGGTCTCGGAAATCGCCTCACTCATCGCGTCGGTCGTCTCATCAGCATAGAGGACGACCTCGCCCTCGGCGTTTCGCGCCGCCCGGCCCATCGTCTGGATCAAGGTAGTACGCGATCGCAAGAAGCCCTGCTGGTCGGCGTCCAGAATGGCAACGAGCGACACCTCGGGGATGTCGAGACCTTCGCGCAGGAGGTTAATACCGACAAGGACGTCGAACTCGCCGAGTCGGAGTCCGCGGATGAGTTCGTGACGTTCGAGGGTGTCGGTCTCGTCGTGCATGTACTCGACGCCCACACCTGAATTTTCGAGATACTCGGTGAGGTCTTCGGCCATCCGTTTTGTGAGGGTCGTCACGAGCACGCGCTCGTCTCGATCGGTGCGCTCTTCGATCCGGGCCATCAGATCGTCGATCTGACTCTCGGCGGACTGGACCGAGACGGCGGGGTCGACCAGATGAGTCGGGCGAACGATCTGCTCGACCACCTGCTCGCTCACGTCGCGTTCGTATTCCGCAGGCGTGGCCGAAACGTACAGGCGTTTTCCGATACGTTCCTCGAACTCCTCGAAGGTGAGCGGGCGGTTGTCGTAGGCGGTCGGAAGTCGAAAGCCGTTCTCGACCAGCGAGTCCTTTCTGGATTTGTCGCCCGCGTACTGACCTTTGATCTGGGGAAGGGTTTGGTGGGACTCGTCGATCACCGTAAGAAAATCGTCGGGAAAGTAATCGAGAAGGGTGTAGGGAGCCTCGCCGGATTCCCGATCCGAGAGATGAACGGAGTAGTTCTCGATCCCCGAACAGTAGCCCGTTTCGCGCATCATTTCGAGGTCGAAGGTAGTGCGCTCCTCGATTCGCTGGGCGGCGAGCATGTCGCCTTGTCGTTCGAAGTATCGGATCCGCTTTTCTAAATCCTCTTCGATCTCGCTGATCGCGTTTTCCATGCGCTCTTCGGGGATCGAGTAGTGCTCTGCGGGGTGGATGAGCACAGCAGGCTCCTCGCTTTTGAGTTCTCCCTCCAAGGGATCGAGTTTACTGAGCCGATCGATCTCGTCGCCCCAGAACTCGACGCGCACGGCGTACCGGCCGTACATCGGGAAGATCTCGACGGTGTCACCGCGCACCCTGAATGTGCCCTGTGTGAAGTCCACGTCGTTTCGCTCGTAGTTCAGGTCGACGAGTCCTTTCAGAAGCTCGTCCCGGTCGATCTCCTGACCTTCTTCGAGCCGGAGGCTCATGTCGACGTAGTTTCGGGGATCACCCAGCCCGTAGATCGCAGAGACCGAGGCGACCACGATGACGTCCTCGCGGGTCAGAAGCGACCGCGTGGCGCTGTGGCGAAGCCGATCGATCTCGTCGTTGATCGAGGCGTCCTTGTCGATATACGTATCGCTTGCCTCGACGTAGGCCTCGGGCTGGTAGTAGTCGTAATAGGAGACGAAGTACTCGACGGCGTTGTCGGGAAACAGGTTCCTAAACTCCTCGTAGAGTTGGGCCGCCAGCGTCTTGTTGTGGGCGATAACGAGGGTTGGAGTT
>JADFQH010000355.1 GCA_022561895.1 Methanobacteriota archaeon
GACGACGGTCTCGTCGTCGAGGCGGGAAATCGCGGCCTCGATATCGTCGAACGTTACCGATTCGGTGGCGGTCATAACCTAACGGAAACGCCCACCGACTTTATCTTACCGCAGGATCTTCTCCCGGTCGGGATCGAACAGTGGCTCTTCTGTGACCGTCACGGGATAGCGCTCGCCCTCGTACCCGATTTCGAGCGAGACGCCGGGTTCGGTATAAGCGGTCGGGAGGTAGCCGTAGGCGATTCCGGCGTCGATGCTGTAGCCGTAGTCGGCGGCATCGACGTGACCAACCACGTCCTCGCCGTCGAAAATCGGCATGCCGCTGTCGACGATCTCTCCCGTGCTATCGAGCGTCATCGGGACGATCTTTCGAGCGACGCCCGCCTCCTTCGCTTCGATGAGTGCCTCCTTTCCAATAAACTCGGTATCGAGATCGACCGCGAAACCGATCCCCGCCTCGCAGGGGTTGTACTCGGGTGTGATGTCCGTCCCCCATAGCCGGTAGCCCTTTTCTAGTCGTAGTGAACCGAGAAACGCCCCGTTGCCCAGCGGAACCATTCCGTGATCCTGACCGGCCTCCCAGAGCAGTTCCCAGAGTTTTCCTCCATATTCGGTCGGGGCGTACAGCTCCCAGCCGAGTTCGCCGACGTACGAGACACGAAGTCCAAGAACGGGAATCGAGTCCACATAAAACTCCTTCGCGCGGAAATACCCGAACGAATCGTTCGAGAGGTCCTCGTTCGTGAGGGGCTGAAGCACGTCTCGCGCGTTTGGACCCCAGACGCCGATCCCGCACTGATCCGAAATACGAGAATCGATCCGCACGCCATCGGGTGCGTGCTCGCGGATCCAGCGGCTGTGCTGGGTCGCGGAGGCCCCGCCGCCGGTGGTCGCCATAAAGCGATTCTCACCGAGGCGGGTGACCGCCATATCCGCGAGGACACCCCCCGAAGAATCGAGCATCGGGCTGTAGCGCACCTGGCCGATCTCACAATCGAGGTCGTTCGCAAAGAGCCGCTGGACGTATTCTACTGCTCCTTCGCCCGTGATCTCGATCCCCGTATACCGCGAGAGATCGTAGATCCCGACGCGCTCTCTCACTGCGTTGTGTTCAGCCGCCTGAATCGGGGACCACTCCCTCGCCTGCCAGCCCGATCGCTCGGGAACGCTGTACCCCTCCAGTAGGGGTTCATTACTGTCGTACCACTGGGGCACCTCCCAGCCACCCGACTCGTGGAACTCCGCGCCGAGTTTCTTTTGGTGCTCGTAGAACGGACTGCGCCGAAGCCCGCGCTGATTCTGTGGTTGTGCGTCCGGATGAATCAGCTGGTAGACCTCCTGATACTGCTTTCCGCCGCGACTCCACGCGAATGGCTTGCTCCCCGAGTGAGGCTGGAATCGCTCGATATGTGCGCTACTGATATCGATCTTCTCGCCGCCGAGTCGCGGCGTCCCACCGTCCATCATCTCGGCAACGACGCTGCCGACACCCCCCGATTGTGTGACCCACACCGCAAGCGCCCACCAGAGGCCGTCGATCTCCTCTGTCTCGCCCAGTATCGGCAGTCCGTCGGGCGTAAAGGAGAACATCCCGTTGAACGCGCGCTCGAACCCGCCCCCCTCGAAGGCGGGGACGAGTTCACACGCCGCCTCGTAGGCCGATTTATCGATATTCGGATGGGTCGGTTCGTAAAAATGCTCCTCGGTGAACTCCCGGATCGAGGGCATTTCGTCGGATTCTTCGGGTGCGAGGATCTCCTCGGAATCCACAAGTAAGGATTCGTGATCGTACGAACCGATCCCATACGAGTCATAGTGCTGGCGGAAATAGAGGGAAAAATCCTGATGGCGCAGGATTGGTTGTTCGAGTTCCGCACTCGCACCCGAAAGCTCCTCGATCGGTTCGCTCACGAGATACTGGTGGGCACAGGGTACGAGGGGAACGTCGACATCGACCATCTCGCCAAAGAGCGGCCCCCAGATGTTCGTCGCAACGAGCAGTTCCTCACACTCGATTCGCCCGCGGTCGGTGACGACCGCACCCACTTCGCCGCCATCCGTTTCGATATCAGTAACCCTCGTTCCTCCGTAGAACTCGGCCCCGCCCCGGTCTTCGGCGGCGCGGGCCATCGCCGCAGAGGCATCGACCGCGTGGGCCTTTCCATCGCTAGGGACGTAGTAGCCGCCGTGGATCACCGACTCGTCGATCTGGGGGATCTCGTCGGCGACTTCCTCGGCTGAAAGCAGCTCGCCCCCCTCGATCCCCCACGAGCGGCCGTACTCGCGCTTTCGTTTCAGGTAGTCCATGCGCTCTTCGGTGTAGGCAACCTCCACCCCACCGCATTGAGCGAACTCGTCGAGATCGGTGTAGAGATCAACGGTGTACTGTGCGAGTCGGCTCATCAGCTCGTTTTCGGTCGTCTGGAAGACCAAACCGGGGGCATGGGAGGTCGAACCGCCCGTCTCGAACAGCGGTCCCTGATCGACGACGACGATTCCCTCTCGATCTCGCTCGGCGAGATGGTAGGCAACGCTACAGCCGACACAGCCAGCCCCGATGATGACAGTGCTCGCTTCGTTCGGGAGTCTCTCGGCACTCATACTGATTCCCATCAGTATCGATGGACCACCACATTAAGTGTCACGGTCACACAACTCACGATCGCGGCTCAACTTACTCCGCGAGCGCAGCTTCGAGATCCTGTGCAGTCTTGATCACAAGCGCTGCCTCCGTCTCGAAGTCGTCGTCTCCGCGGCGGTAGGTTG
>JADFQH010000356.1 GCA_022561895.1 Methanobacteriota archaeon
CGCGGACAAGTCAGTCTCGCCGCGCCACTTCATGACGGCCGAACCCATACCGAAGCCGGTTCGTGAGCCGTCGGGAAAAGCGCCCCTCCTCGGGCGCGCGCGAGCCAAAGCGCTCGGAGAGCGCCCCAGAGATGATCGGCAGCGCGATCTCCTGTTCTAAGGCCTCCTGTATCGTCCACGTACCCGTCGAGCCCCCGGCGACGTAATCGTCCACGTCACCCAGATCGGCTCCCTCCTCGCTAAAGGCCTCCTCGCAGAGCGAAAGCAACCAGGAACGAATCACCGCGCCGTTGTTCCATGTTCGGGCCACCGATTCGAGATCGAGATCGTAGCGGCCCTCGTGGAGCAGTTCGAACCCCTCACCGTACGATTGCATCAGCGCGTACTCGACGCCGTTGTGGACCATCTTGACGTAGTGGCCCGACCCCGAGGGTCCCATCCGGTCGTGACCCGCTCTTCCTGTAGCCACGGCATCGAACGCTGGGACGAGTTCCTCGTAGGCCCACTCGGAACCCCCAATCATGAGCGAGAAGCCCGCATCGGCGCTCGCGGGCCCTCCAGAAGTTCCGCAGTCGAGATACGTCCCGGAACAGGCCTCCGCGCGCTCGACCGAGCGCTCGAAATGCGAGTTCCCCCCGTCGACGACGATATCCTCGCCGTCGAGATGGGGATCGAGATCCGAAAGGGTAGCGTCGACGGCCCTCCCTGCTGGAACCATGAGCCAGATGCGTTTTTTCTCGCCCAGACGTTCCACGAGATCCCCGATCGAGTCAGCGGGGGTCGCGCCCGCTTCGGCCGCCTCTTCGACGGCTTTGCTATCGAGATCGTAGGCGACCACGCCGTGGCCGTTCGCGAGAAGTCTATCGGTGACGATTCGTCCCATTCGTCCGAGTCCGATGACGCCCAGTTGCATGCCCGGCGATGTCGTGCGCCCGTTTGTAGCGATTGCGGTTCGCTGTCGAAGCCTGCATTCAGATGTCAAGGGCGACTGTTCCGGTTCGCACACTGCGCGTGAGTCACTGCTCAACCGATTGTAGATAATACGACTCCTGATATTGTGGCGCTTGCTTCCGAGTTCGTCACGCGGACGCCATCTCCCGGCACGACGCTGCACAGTCCCGAAGAACATCCGCACAGAGCTGACAGTGATCACGATCGTGGTTCTCGCATTCGTCAGCACACTCCTCGCAGGCGTCCGCACAGACCGCAGCGAGATCGCCGTGATAGCCCGAGTCGCGCGCCATGAACCGAGCGTGAAGTGTCGTTATATCCGCGACATCGCGACAGAGCCGGATACAGCGAGCCATCCCCTCGCCTTCCTCGGCGCAGGCATCGGCACACCATTCACATGCTTGTGTGGCGTCAAGGCAGTTGTCCATGCAGTCAGCCATCTCGTCGGTTAGGTGGTCGATCTCAGTGAGTACCATTGCATATCGGTAGTCGATGGAAACGCACTTTGTTATAGGGTTTCAAAACACGCGAAAGCAACTAGTGAGGGAAGTCTACATCGCGGTTAAATCCTCTTCTATACCGGGACTTCGCACCGGCCGTCGGCATCCTCTGGTCTATCGCACGCACGGGGACATTCACTTACTCGGTTTTCCGGAGTTCGGCGAAGTAGCCGAGCCGCCTCCCAGTTCGCCTGTCGAAACCGAAACCCGTTTGCCTCGGCACACGCTCTGAGCGCCCCAAGTGAAACGAAGTGTGAATCAGAAAACAGTTCGCCCCCATGTAGGCGCGGGCCTTGCCGCTCACTCTTGATCTTCGTCCATCATCCGAACGACGTTCAGATGCATGATGTGCAAGTGCGTGCCCACGCCGAACAGCAGAAGACCGAGTCCGACGAACAGTGCTGGCATCACGAGCACGTCATAGACCGGGAGCAGCTCCGGGAACACCAGCACAACCAGCCCGATGAGGGTGGTAAGGACGATCACGCCAAGCCCCGCTTGCAGGTATCTGTAGCACGTTCTCGTATCGGTCAGGAGGTCGAATCGGTATTTTTCGGTCACGAATCGGCCTTTCCTACCGAACGGCGATAGCTGTTTTTCTTGGGCAGGCTGGCAGTCGTGTTTGTGAGCGGGTACGAAGACGAGCAGTGGTTTGCGTTCCCTTTCTGCTCAGTCGAGCCAAATTTCTGGGTCTACAACCGAATCGGATGCGATCAGTGAGGGATTACAGTTCGAGTTTGCCGAGGCGTGAGGAGTTCGTGATGACCGAGAGGCTCGACGTGAACATCGCGACGACCGCGATCACCGGGTGGAGCAGCCCGAAAAATGCGATCGGGATCGCCAACGTGTTGTAGATGAACGCCCAGAAGAGGTTCTGTTTGATCTTCGCAAAGATCGTCTCCGAGAGCGTGAATGCATCGACCAATGCCCCGAGCGATCCTCGCACGAGACTCACGTCGCTCGACTGAATCGCGATGTCGGTTCCGGTGCCGATCGCGACGCCGATGTTGGCCTGTTTCAGTGCCGGAGCGTCGTTGATCCCGTCACCAACCATCGCCACATCGTACCCTTTGTCCTGTAGCTCACGGACCTTCTCGATCTTGTCATCGGGAAGCACACCGGCCATCACTCGCTCGGGATCGATAGCGACCTCGTCGGCGATCGCCCGCGCGGTTCGCTCGTTGTCGCCAGTGATCATCCATGTCTCGATCCCTCGACGGTGGAGTTCGTCGATCGCCTCGCGCGAGTCGTCCTTGATCGTATCCGCCGTGGCGATAACTCCAGCGACCGTTTCATCGATGCCGACGAGAACC
>JADFQH010000046.1:0-8587 GCA_022561895.1 Methanobacteriota archaeon
TATCTTCAATGCGAATCTCAATGATGTGGTCCGTCGACAGCGCGAGGATCGGGCGGACGCGGCGTTCCTCGTCGAGGAGGTGCCCTACGAGGACGCCTCTCGCTACGGTGTCTGTGATACGAACCATTTCGGGGAGATCACGGAGGTGATCGAGAAACCCGAAGAACCGCCGACAAACCTCGTAATGACCGGCTTTTACACCTTCTCGCCCGCGATTTTCCACGCCTGCAAACTCGTCCAGCCCTCGAATCGCAGCGAGTACGAGATCAGCGAGGCGATCGATCTGCTGATTCGTTCCGGCAGAACGATCGACGCGATCGGTCTCGACGGCTGGCGGATCGACGTCGGCTACCCCGAAGACAGGGACGAAGCTGAAAAGCGGCTCCAAAACGAGGCTGAGGCGATCGCACAGGCGGACTAAGTCGCCTGTGTCACTGCGTCTCCGAACGGATCTCGATATCCTCAAGCGCCTCTAAGTTCCCCTCCTGTTCTGCCTGTTCGATCTTCGATATCTCTCTGGCGTAGTGTAAGAACGTATCGACCGAGGCGATGACGACTCGCGCTTCGATCGTAAGGATCTCGATGCCCACGAGCGAGACGCGGATCCAAATATCGATAACGACCCCTTTGTCGAGGATTCTGTCGAGCACCTCCGCCAGGCTGGACGTTTGTGGTCTTGATTGGCTCATCAATGACCGTATGTCCCCAGTCCTTGTTACTGATTACCATGCCGGTGCAAGTCCGTACCGTCGTAGGCACGTTATGGGGTAACGGTCGCCAGCCCGCGGTAACGAAACTGCGTCAAGTCGCCGGGAGATCGTTTACCACCGACAAAGTTCAATCTCGATCGACCACCGTCCTTCGCGCCACGGAAGAAACGCCCCGTTTTCCAACCGGACCTCATAGCGACCCGCTTCCGTGATCGTGATCGACCGGTCGATGGTTTCGGCGGTCTCTCCATCGACCAGCGTCTCGGTGGGTCCCGTGACCGATAGCGTCGGTTCGACGCCTGACTCCGTCACTACCGCGATCACGATGTCTTCGTACTCCCCGAGTTCGAACTCGTAGGTCCGAGCCGACCCGCTCGAAACGGTCACTGTTTCGGAAACGCGTCTCTCACACTCCCTGACGTAGACCGTCCCCACCGCCTCATCACCGACACTCAGCGGGTGTGCACCCGGCTCCTCGAAGCTGACGACGAAGCGTGCCGTTGCCGTCTCGCCCGGCGCTATCTCTCCCTCTTGGGTCGCGATCGGTTCCCCATCGTCTTCGAGCGTCGCGGTGATATTCCCTTCCTGTTCGCCAACGTTTTCGATCCGAACGGCGACCTCGATCTCCTCGAAGACGAACACGGCGGTTTCGCTGATCCCCGTGGCGTCGATCTCGAACTCCGCTGGTCGCTCGACGGTGATGGTGTCGATGCTCGTCCCATTCAGCCCCAGTTCGTACTGACCGGGCGTGTCGAACACGTAGACGAGTAGGGCCGTTTCACTCTCGTCGGGAGCGATCGTCAGCTCTTCTGTTTCGACTGTTCGGTCCTCTACCTGTAGACGGGCGGTGAACGTCCCCTCCCGGCCGCCGACGTTTGCGATCGTTGCACGCAGTTCGACCGCCTCGCCGACTGCGAGCGTCGTCTCGTTTATCGAGGTGTCGACCAGTTCGAACTCCGGCGGCGGGAGTTCGACGCGGACGGTTCCCGCGAGTTCGTCGTTGATCCGGACCTCGTACTCGTCCGGCTCGCTAAACGATCCTGAAAACTCCACCATCTCGCGTTCTCCGGCGGCGACCGCGACTGCTTCCGTCTCGACGATCACGTCGTTCATCCGCAACTCGGCGTGAAACGTTCCGTCCTCCTCGCCCTCGTTATCGATTACTCCCGTCACTTCGAGTGTTTCTTCCGTGGTGAGCGTCGTCTCGCTCAGCGTCGCGTTCCGCACGACCATCGAGGGGCGGTCGCTTGCCGGCTCCTCGCCACCGGCCCCGTCGTCGGTACAGCCCGCAACGGCACACAGCGTCGCTCCGCCGAGTAGTATGACACGCCTCCGTCCGTTCGAGACGCCGTCGCTACTGATTCCGTTCGCGTCCATCTCACACCCTCGGCTGGTTCCCCTCATGGAAATCGACTCTACGTACCGACTTTCGCGCCTCCCTCTATAGTAGTCGTTGAACGTCAATACACAGCCGTGTGCGGATTCGCGGCCACACGGTGTGCAAACAGTCTCAACGACTACTATAATCAATCCGATGTTCCCGATACTACTTAACAGACCTGCACAAGTGGGGTGGCCATATGTATAGATGGACGTGTATATTATTAGCAATGTCGACGCCCGTTTGGAGCGCTGAGACGAGAACTTCGGTAGGGAAACGCGAGAACAAACGACGGTGGTACGCCCTCAGATACGTCAGAAACTGCCGTTATCCGGCGAGCATCCAAGAGCTGAGCGAGCACGTTGGACCGCGGGTCGGTGTTTCGCCCGGCGAGACGGCCGAGCACCTTCTTCGGGGGGATCTTCCCGCGCTTGCGGGCTGTCGGGCGATCGAGTTCGATCCGGGGTCCGAACTGGTCTGTCTCGATGAATCGAGCGAGCCGTTTGCCGACCGGGTTCGTCGCGCCATCGCGCTGGGCGTGCTCACCCATCTCAAACCCCCGCAAATCAAGCGAAACCAGCAGGGCGTGTTCTACTGAAGATCAGACGTTGAGTCCCGTCACGAGTGCAGCGATCCCAACAAAAACGGCGTAAGCGGGGATGGCGTACTGCCAGACGGCGTTCGGGACGATGCGAACGATGTAGGGGGCGGTCACGGCCGCCAGAAATCCCCCAGTAAAGATCGAGGGGAGCAACAGGGGATCGACGGCGACCCCCTGTGTCGAGAGTGCGAGGAACGCCACGACGCCGACCACAGAAACGATCCCCTCCGAAAGCGCGGTGATCGCCGTTGCACTCTTCTCGAAAACGCCCGAGACGATCTGTCCGAGGGTGATCACGGGACCGTAGCCCCCGCCGCCGATCCCTTTGTTCATTCCAGCCACGAGCGCGAAGACGATCAGTAGCCGGGGTCGGTATCCCAACGGCTCGTGGAGTTTGGCACGGGCTAGTCCAAGGACGCCCATCGAGACGACGAGGACGGCGACGTAGACCCTGATCAGCTCGTCGGGGAGTTGAAGCGCAAAGTAGACCAGCACGACCGATCCCGCGGTCGCGAGACCTCCGATCCCGGCGAACAGCGCGACGAGCTTCGTCGCTTCGTTCATCGAAAACGAAAAGCGCACGTTGTGGAACGTGTGATGGATCCCGCCGGCGGTCAGTCCCGTGACCGCCTCCGAGAGCAGTAGGACGGGAACGATCTGTAGCGGGTCGTACCCGAGGACGAACAGCGTCGGTGCAAGTGCCGTCCCGAAGCCCATGCCCGCCGCGGAATCGAAGGCCTCGAACAGGAACGCAAACAGGACGACGAGCGGGAGGAGCTGAAACTCTCCTCCACTCGTCCCGACGATCCCCCCGTAGATCAGCCCGATGGCGACGACGTACAGCAGCGAAAAAACCAGCAAGCTCCGCGCCGTTACGGACGAGATGCGTGCTCGTTCGATCGGCGTCCGCTCGCGGTCGAGGAGATACGCCTCCCGTCCGATCTGACGACCCCGGTGTTCGTCTTGCCACTGATTCTTGGTCATTAGGCCCCCCGTTCTTTCGGTTCAAGAAGTCGACACCACGCTGTCCGTTCTCTTCCGTATCGGAACCAGTTCGTAAGGGATGGGTCAGCATAACTGTTTTTGACAGTCTGCCCGAATCGGGACCGACAGTATACGTGATTCGGGAGCCTGTACCGAACGGACACTCATGTCGTTCAGCTCGCTTCTTCAGACGCCATCGACGACCACGATCACCATGCTTGGGTTCGGTACGATCCTCGTTCTCATCTGCCTGTCCGCATTCTTTTCGTCCTCCGAGATCGCGCTGTTCTCGCTACCGTATCACCGGATCGACGTGCTCGTCGAGGATGGAAAGCCCGGTGCGGAGATGGTACGGACACTGAAAGCGAACCCCCACCGTCTTCTCGTGACGATTCTCGTTGGCAACAACATCGTCAACATCGCCACATCCAGTATCGCCACCGGACTGCTTGCGTTCTACCTTCCCTCGGGACAGGCGGTTCTCGTCGCGACGTTCGGTGTGACCTCCCTCGTCTTGCTGTTCGGCGAGAGCGCACCGAAATCCTACGCCGTCGAACACACCGAATCGTGGGCGTTGACGGTTGCCCGACCGCTAAAACTCGCGGAGTACCTTCTCCTTCCGCTGGTTGTTGTCTTCGATTATCTCACCCGGCAGGTCAACCGTCTCACCGGCGGTCGGGCCGCACTCGAAGAGCAGTATATCACCCGCGAGGAGATCGCGGAGATGATCGACGCCGGCGAGCGCGAGGGCGCAATCGAGGATACGGAACACGAGCTGTTCCAGCGGCTCTTTCGGTTTCGCTCCCTCATCGCAAAGAACGCGATGACGCCGCGATCGGAGATCGCTGCCGTTAGCCACGACTCGTCGATCGAAACGGCAGTTTCCGTCTCTTTGGATAGCGGTCACGATCGTCTGCCGGTGTACAGCGAGACGCTCGATACCGTCATCGGGATCGTTCGTCTCCACGAGCTTGTGAGTCGTAGCCGGGCCGCGTCCGTGAACGATCCTGACGCCACATCCGTGCTGGCGTGTACCCAACCGACGTTGCATATCCCCGAGAGCAGAGCGCTCGATGAACTGCTCGTCGATATGCGCGAAGCTCGTATCGAACTCGCCATCGTCGTCGACGAGTTTGGAACGACCGAGGGACTGATCACGCTCGAAGACATCACCGAGGAGATCGTTGGAGAGATCCTCGAACAGACGGAGATTCGACCGATAGAGATGCTCGATCATCGCACGATGCTGGTCCGAAGCGACGTCGATATCGACCTGCTAAATGAGACACTGGACCTTTCATTACCACCAGGAGAGGAGTACCAAACCATCGCGGGGTTCGTCCTCGATCAAGCCGGTCGAGCCATCGAGGAAGGCGACGAAATACGGTACGGGAACCTCGCGTTTCGTATTAACCGTGCCGAGGGACCACGAATCCAGCGGATTCGCATCATCCATCACGACGCTGACCCATAAGGAGGCAACTCCGCCGACACCCTCTTTCGATACCGAGACAACGCCATTGCCCTGGCTTCTATAAATCTAGAATTAAATACCTATTTGTTATGGTATTATGTTTTTGACAGTATAGGTCGGATCAGTTACAATGACTACTGCTGGTCTGATACTAAACATCAACCGACTGAGCCACGAACTGTCCGGCGCGATAGCGGAGCGCGAAAAACCACGAATCGAGGCACAGCTAACCGATCTGTGTCGGTGTCCCCAGTGTGGGTCCTCGGCATCGTTTGACCACGTTGTCGCTCCTCAACCAGTTGATTCGATCGAGTACGAAAGCGACGCCGTCCGCCGCGCGGCGCTCCGCGACTACTCCGTCGATGTCCGATTCGAACCGTGCGGACACGAGATCGATCTCGAAGCGATCGAGGGGTTGGACGTAACGCTCCGGGACGGTCCCGTCGACCTCGATTACAGCGCGCCGCCCCTACCGTAACATAGCTTTTTGCCGTCTAACGTGGTACTTAGTACCATGATAAAGGGACTGTTTGCAGCGATTGCACTGATCGAACTGTTCGCCCCCGAGCGCATCATCGAGCGGGGGGAGCAAGTGGCGCTCCATAACCCCGAGGGGTGTTCGCTACGGCCATGGGTGTTACTCGTGGCTCGTCTGGAAGGACTGCTGTTCTTGCTGGCGCTCGCGCGTCCGAAAACGTTCTCGGGACCGCTTCGTTCGGCAGTCGGCTGGAACGGACTGTTGATGGCTCTCTCGCCAGCGGGCTATCTCGACTACTGGACCGACATCGTCTACGAGGACGCAGACCGGTGTGAGTGGAAACCGTGGGTTGTTCCGCTAACACGCGCTCTCGGCGTGTTCTACGTGCTGATTGCGCTGTTTTTCCGTTCGAAGAAATCGAACGAATTGGAGTGATAGAGTCGCTACTCGACGGTAACGCTTTTCGCGAGGTTGCGCGGTTTGTCGATCGATCGATCCAACCTGTTTGCCAGCCAGTACGAGACCAACTGAAGCTGAATGTTCGCGAGGATCGGGCCGACTCGGCCGTGTGTTGTGGGGATCGAAAGGACGTGATCGGCATACCGCTCGACATCCGACTGGCCGTCGCTGACGGCGATAACCGGCGCACCGCGCGCTTCGACCTCTTTGACGTTGCCGATCGTCTTCGTCGAGCGCTCGTCGTTACCGGTGACCACCGCAAAGATGGGCGTCTCTTCGGTAACGAGCGCGAGCGGGCCGTGTTTCAGCTCGCCCGCCGCAAACCCTTCGGCGTGTTTGTAGGTGATCTCCTTCATCTTGAGTGCGCCTTCGAGCGCGACCGGGTAGTTGTAGCCCCGTCCGATGAAGAAGTATGCGTTTGCCTCCTCGTACTCGGCGGCGATCTTCTCTGCTTCCGAGTCATCGAGGATCGACTGGACGTGATCGGGCAGATCGCGTAAGGCTCCCAACAGCTCGCGACGCTCGCCGTCCTCGATGGCATCCGCAAGCACGGTAAGTGCGGTCTGCTGGCTCGCAAACGTCTTCGTTGCGGCGACGCCGATCTCGGGACCCGCCCGGATGTACATCGTATAATCACACTCCCGCGAGGCCGAGGAGCCGACGACGTTCGTTACCGCGAGCGTCGTCGCGCCCGCTTGCCCCGCCTGCCGGAGCGCTCGGAGGGTATCTGCGGTCTCCCCGCTCTGGGTGACGCCGATCACCAGGGTCCCCTCATCGATCGGCACCGAGGAGCGGTCGTACTCGCTTGCGAGAAACGTCTGGGAATGGACGCCACGCTCCCTGAGGGTGAGTTCGCCGTACAGCGCGGCGTGGTACGAGGTTCCACAGGCGACGAACTGCACCCTCTCGGGACTGGGTAGCGCTTCTAACTCCTCGATCGTCACCGTTCCTTCGAGTTCGTCGACCCGCCCCCGGAGACACTGACGAAGCGAGCGGGGCTGCTCGTTGATCTCCTTTAGCATGTAGTGGTCGTATCCGCTCTTTCCGGCGTCCTCCGCGTCCCACTCGATCTGTTTGACCGGCGGTTCGAGAACAGTGCCCTCGCGGTCGGTGACCGTGATCTCCTCCTCTCTGAGCGTGGCGAACTGGCCGTCTTCGAGGTAGATCACCTGATCGGTGTACTGGATAAATGCGGGGACGTCGCTTGCGAGATACGTGCCGTCCTCCGCGAGTCCGAGCACGAGCGGGGAGTCCTGTCGGGTTGCGTAGATCGTTTCCGAACCCCGAAAGACCGCCGCGAGTGCGTAGCTCCCCTCTAACTGGGAAACGGCCTTTCGGAAGGCAGCCTCCTCGTCGAGTCCGCCCTCCCGATAATGGTGAATCAGATGCGGGACGACCTCGGTGTCGGTGTCGCTTTCGAACGTGTAGCCAGCTTCCGAAAGCTCCTCGCGAAGGGTTTCGTAGTTCTCGATGATTCCGTTGTGGACGACCGCGACACTTGCGCCGTTGTCGGTGTGCGGGTGAGCGTTGCGGTCCGAGGGCGGGCCGTGCGTGCTCCAGCGGGTGTGACCGATCCCGACGGGTACTGAAGGGATCTCCTCGTCAGCGAGGATCGCTTCTAGCTCTTCGAGTTCGCCCTCGCTCTTGTAGACCGAGAGCACGTCGTCCGCGAGCGCGATCCCTGCCGAGTCATACCCTCTGTACTCGAGTCCCGAAAGTCCAGTCAAGAGAACGTCGAGAACCTCTCTATCGTACCCGTTGCCGGCGTAGCCAATGATTCCGCACATGATTATCGTATCTCCGTTTCTTCCGCAATCGTCCCATCGACTCGTGTACCCGCATGCACGGTCGTGTCCGATCCAACCATCGTCCCCGGCGCGAACGTCGTCGCTCCACCGTCCTCGACCCGATCGGCAAGCAGTGCACCGAGACGTTTGTGCTCGAACACCTGGTCGCCGATCCGAACGTCGCCCGGCCCGCCCGGTACGGTGCTCGCCGGCCCGATATGGACGCCCTGTCCGGTGACACAGTCGACGAGCGTGGCGTTCGGGCCGATCCTCGTATCCGAATCGAGCACCGACCCTTCGACGATCGCGCCCGATTCGACGGTGACGTTCTCGCCGAGACAGGTGTAGGGTCCGAGAACGGCTTCGGGGCCGACCTCGACATCCGCACCGATCACGACCGGATCGCGGATCACGGCCGTCTCGTGGACGCTTGCGCTGTCATCGATCCGGTCGTCCCGATCCGCGCCGACCAGACCCGCGTCGGTCAGATCCCGCGTCACTTCGAGGAGGTCCCACGGGTAGGTCGCATCGACCCACAGCCCGTCGGTGATCGTCCCCCTGACTTCGGTCTCGTCGACGAGCCACGACAGCGCGTCGATCAACGAGTGCTCGCCGTCGCGTGGCTCGGCGCTTCGAATCGCCTCGAAGATCTGTGGATCGAGTCCGTAGATACCGGCGTTGAGCCGGTATTTGCGTTCGTCGGCCGGGCGCTC
>JADFQH010000046.1:8597-13362 GCA_022561895.1 Methanobacteriota archaeon
GTCGTCAGGGACGTCCATGGCATAGACCGGATCGTGATATATAAGTCGGCTGATACCGCCGCGCAGACAGGCCGCATGTACGTGTACGTCGGCGAACGAGAGGAGAAAGCGGTCCTGCTTTTTCCGGAGCCCGGCCGGGCGCTCGACGAGATCAGTTACGCGATTTCCGTCCATGATCACGCCTCCGTAGTGTTCGACGCGGTTGTGATCGAGGACGCCGATCGTGGCGGCGGTCCCCTCTTCGGTGTCGTCGATCACGTCCCGGACGATCCTCGAATCGAGAATCTGGTCGCCGTAGACGACGAGAAACCGCCCGTCGAACCGCTTTTCGGTCGCCAGCAGCGCGTGTCCGGTTCCGAGCTGTTTTTGCTGTCTCACGTACGTTAGTGGAACGTTTCTGTACGTCGGGCCGAAATGGTCCTGTACGCGACCCCGTCCGTAGCCGACGACGACGGTGATGTCGCTGACGCCGGCTTCGATCAGGCCATCAAAGACGTACGCGAGAATCGGTTTGTTCGCCGCGGGCAGCATCGGCTTGGGCCGATGGCGTGTCAGGGGGCGCAGCCGTACCCCCTCCCCGGCGGCAAGCACGACCGCAGGCAACGAGTCCATATCTCTGATACTCAACCGACTGGCACTTAGGTCTTTCATCCTCCAGCCCACGATCGGTACAATTGCAAACGATTTATCCAACGAAATCAGGGTTCTCACCCGTCTTTGGCGGTAATTATCCGATTTGGTCGTCGTACTCGCCCTGTCGGACTTCTGTGCGACACCGAGCCGACGCTCGCGATCGCGGACAGGTTTTTCGGCGCTCGCCCCGTAGTTCGGATATGAGCGAACAGACCCCCGCAGGCGACGCCGAATGGCGCGAGAAGCTGAGCGACGAGCAGTATCACGTCCTGCGCGAGGCGGGCACCGAACGCCCCTTCAGCGGCGAGTACGTCGATCGTTTCGAGGACGGCACGTACCGATGTGCGGGCTGTGGCTCCCTTCTGTTCTCCTCGGAGACGAAGTTCGAACACGGCTGTGGGTGGCCGAGCTTCTCGGATGCCGTCGAGGGCGCAGTCGAGTTTCGCGAGGACAACAGCCACGGAATGAATCGAGTAGAAGTCGTCTGTGCGGAGTGTGAAGGGCATTTGGGCCACGTCTTCGAGGACGGCCCCGCCCCGACGGGCGAGCGCTACTGTATCAACTCCGCCGCCCTCGAGTTCGACGCCGAAGATCAGTAATCGGGCGGCTGTTCGCGCTCATCCAGAACCCACTCCAACTCCTCGATCGCACGAAGCAACACCGTCTCCTGTTCGTCTTCGAGCGGCGAGGAGGGTGGGTCTTGGTTGTCGTAGATCGATTCGAGCTCCGCGATACGCTCCCTGATCGCCTCAGTCGATCGCATGGACACCGTTGTCCGAGCGCCTACAAAACCCCTACGACGAGGGGTCGTAGCGACGCCAGAGCCATCCCACCCCACCGAGGAGGATGACCGCGCCCGCAACCATGTGCCAGTAGTCCTCGTGGACGAGCGCACTCACGAAGTACAGCGCCATGATCGAAAACACCAGCGTCAGCGACAGCCAGTGAGCACGATAGAAGCCGAAAGCAGTGCGAACTGACATTTTCTATCGTTCGCTTGCCGA
Source organism: Methanobacteriota archaeon (assembly GCA_022561895.1). GTDB lineage: Archaea > Halobacteriota > Halobacteria > Halobacteriales > Halalkalicoccaceae > Halalkalicoccus. Next base: position 10,235 of record JADFQH010000046.1, read on the forward strand.
CAGTATATACCCTTGGAGTCGTTCTCGTGTCCCTCGTTTTTATTATAACAATAACATTAAGTGGTACACGCGAGAGATACATATAGATACGGACATGTCCCCGACTCGCCTCTCGGTTCGCTGTGTCGATGCCGACCGGGAGGTGGCGTCGGAGATGGCGACTCGACTGGCGACGGCGAACGACATAGATGCCGAGGGCGTAACGACCGCAACGGCGGCGCTCGAAGCCGTCGGTGAAATAGACGTCGTCGTCCTCGGCGATGGCGTCGATGGGATGGGGCGTTCGGAGCTTATCGAGAATCTTTCAACCCCGGTCGTCTGCTGTCCGGCAAACGGCGACGAAGCGCTTGCGAGTCGCCTTCTCGGTCACGGGGCGACGGACTACGTTCCTCGCAAGGGTGCGTGGGGATCGGCGCTGTTGTGTCGAGTGATCCGAGCGGCGAGGGCTGCGGACGCCGAGAAACGCCGCCGGTCGTTGGTGGTCGATCAGTCACCACTGGGGATGATCGAGTGGAATCGCGAGGGGGTTATCACGGGGTGGAACGGCGCTGCAAGCGAGATCTTCGGCTATGAGCCCGAGGAGGCGATCGGTACGCACGGGCTTTCGCTGCTCTCATCGGCGGACGAGCGCGAAGAGATCGGCGAGATCTGGACGGCGCTGATCGAGGGAACGGGTGGGGGCGAGGTCGTCTCGGAGAACCGTACCCGCGAGGGTCGGCGAGTCACCTGCGAGTGGCACAACACGGCGCTCGTCGACGATGGGAAGACCGTCGGTGCGGTCTCGTTCGTCCAAGATATCACCGCTCGGCGCGAGCTACGGACCGCCGTCCACGAACACGAACGAAAGGTTCGCCATCTCCAGACGACCGCGATGGAGATGGCCTGTGTCACCGAGGAGATGGCCGTTTATCGCAGGATGACCGAGGCCGCAGAACGCGTCCTCGAGTTCGATCTTTCATATGTTGGAATCGAGATCGACGGCTGGATCGTCCCGATCGTGCGCTCTGCAGATGCAGGAGTGGATGGCGCACGGACGATGTCGGTCGAAGAGGGAATCGTCGGCGAGACGTTTACGAGCGGGGAGTCGAAACTGATCGAGGATGTCGAGAGCACGCCCGGCGTTTCACCAGCACAGCCCGAGTATCGCTCGGGCATCAGCGTGCCGGTCGGTGATGTCGGCGTGTTTCAGGCCGTTGCCTGCGAGCGGGCGGCGTTCGATCGAACGGATCTCGAACTCACGGAGCTGCTCTGTGCGCACGCGGCGGCCGTCCTCACCCGAATCACCTCCCAACGCGACGTTCGTCACGAACGCGACCGCTTTGCCGCGCTGTTCAAAAACGTTCCTGATCCGGTTGTTCAGTATCGGTACGAGGACGGCGAACCGATCGTCAGATCGATCAATCCTGCGTTCGAATCCATCTTCGGGTTCGACGCCGAAGCTCCCCGCGGTCGGTCGTTGGATTCGCTGATCGTCCCGCAGGAGGACGGAGACCGAACCGTCGGGATCAACGACCGGATCGCCACGGGCGAGCAGCTCGATATCGAAGTCGAGCGTGAAACCGTCACGGGGAGGCGAACCTTCCTGTTGCGAAACGTCCCGTTGTCGTCCGGCGAGACGCGTGCAGGCTACGCCATCTATACGGATATCAGCGAGCAGAAACATCACCAAGCGACGCTTGCAGCGCTTCAGCGGACGACCAGACAGCTCATCAGCACCGAAACGGAAAGCGAGATCGGCGAACAGCTCATCGGAACCGCAAAACGTGTCCTCTCGCTCCCGTATGCGGCCGTGCTCCGCTACCGCCCTGAAGAAAACGTCTTGCGACCGATCGCCGTCTCCGAACGATGGGGAAGTCTCGACGCCGATATCGTGGAGTATCTGACCTTCGAGGCGGGCGGAAGTCTGACATGGACGGCCTTCGAGAGCGGCGAGGCCGCAATCTACGAGGATATCACGACCGAGGCCGATGTGGGGCGCGACGAGCCAAAAGTCCGCGGTGCGATGCTGTTGCCGATCGGCGAGTGGGGTGTCTTTCTCATCGGATCGACGGCGGCCGACTCCTTCGATGAGACGGATCTCGATTTCGCGGGCGTCCTCGCCGCCAGCGCGGAGGCAGCGTTCGAACGAACCGCTCGCGAGACGACGATTCGCGAGCGGGAAGCCGAGCTTGCGCGACAGAATCGCAGACTCGAACAGTTCGCGAGCGTCGTCTCGCACGACTTGCGAAACCCGCTCACGATCGCTCGCGGTCGGCTCGATCTCGCCAGAGACGGGAATCCCGATCAGCTCGAACGGGTCGACGACGCCCTCGGGCGCATCGAGTCGATCATCGATGACGTTCTCCAGCTGGCGCGCGAAGACACGGTAGAAACCATCGGGTGTGTCGATCTCGCGACCTGTGCCCGCGAGGCGTGGGCGCTCGTCGAAACCGAAGGTGCGACGCTCTCGATCGAGGAAAACGGGACGATCCGTGGCGATCGAAACCGTCTCCAGCGGGTCTTCGAAAACCTGTTTCGTAACTGTATGGAACACGGTTCCACGAGCAATCGGAACGCGAAGCGTTCCGGTGATATGCGCGGGAGCTTCGCTCCCGCGTGCCAACCAGACTCGCTCGGCGAATCTGGTGACAATGTTGAACACAGTTCAACTGGCCATCGGCCTGCGGCCGATGACAGTGCCGAGCGTAGCTCTGCTGAAAAAGAAGGACTGAGCGTTCGCGTGGGAACGTTCGACGGCGGTTTTTTCGTTGCCGACGACGGCGAGGGAATCCCGCCCGACGAGCGCGAGGAAGTCTTTACGTACGGCCACTCCGGTGGCGACGGCAGCGGTCTCGGACTGGCGATCGTCGAGCAGATCGTCGAGGCACACGGCTGGCGGGTGTCGGTGGCCGACTCGACGAGGGGCGCACGCTTCGAGATTCGAACCGAACCGAGCGATTGAGGAGCCTTCGAATCGTACATCTCCTATGGTAGCGCTCTCGGGGAAAGCCGCGTTCGTCCTCGTGTTTTTGAAGCGCTCGAATTTCGACGCCTTTCATCATGCAAGCAGCTGATCCTTAATTAAAGACCGTGTTTCAGGCGCTTCGCCATCGCGGAAGGAAGGCCCGCTTCGAAGATGCGGCGCTGCG